>JAFRWH010000102.1 GCA_017438085.1 Bacillota bacterium | reverse complement strand
TGGAGCTCTGCTACTCACCTGTATTCAGCACCGCATAGGATATCGTAAACATTGCAGCGCTGGTCGGACTTAATATCCTTACCGGTAGGGTAAAGCAGGTTCATGTAAGCGAAGTAAGAGCTCTTGCCGAAAGCGGCGCCTGCATCATAGACGTGAGAGAGCCCGGCGAATACGAAGCGGGCCACATCAAGGGCGCAAAGAACATTCCTCTCGGCCAGCTCAGAGACCGCATAGACGAGGTTCCGAGAGACATACCCGTATATCTCCACTGCAGATCCTCTCAGCGCAGCTACTATGCATACTGCCAGCTGCTTGGACACGGCTACAAGAACATTTTCAATGTCAGCGGTTCCTTCCTTGGTCTGAGCATGTACGAATACTTCAACGACAAGACCGAGGGCAGAGAGCCCATCGTCACCGCCTACAACTTTAAGTAGTCCGGCTTTGGATATTGTATTGAAAAAAGCTGATTAATGCTGTATATTTATCAGTAGTTTGATAAACATCGCAGTTTTCAGGAGGCAATAAATGCTTGTAAAGGACAATATCAAAAAGTGCGAGCTTGATCTGGACAAGGATCAGCTCATAGACCTGATCGCCAATGACAATCGTCAGGTGGACCTGTTCTTCGAGGAAAAGAAGACCGATGAGGATGGCTATCTGACCTGGAACCAGGAGAACTGGACCAGCATTGACGGCAGACGCTTCATCTGCAGCTATTTCAGAGACGGCAAGGCGCTGCCCGATTATGGCACCTACAACATCAGCGATATCCGCAACTACTTCGAGCCAGAAAAGGCAAAGGAAGTAGTCCTCGGTTAGAGGCTTACAGAGGGGCCGGAGAGATCCGGCCTCTTTTTTATTTTGTTACAATTTTAACTTTTATACACTAAAGATTTACAGTATAATATATACGAAATTAATTCTTTGCGTACACAGAAAGGAGAGAATATGTCTACTCTCGAAAAGAAAAAAGGTTTCAGGATGCCCAGCACTCCGGTGCTCCTGTTCCTTATCATCATTCTGGTGGCGATCTGCACCTACATCATTCCTGCAGGCAGCTATGAACGCTATGTGGATGAGGCGACAGGCTATACCGTAGTAGATCCGGACAGCTACACCCGCGTGGAACAGCAGCCTATCAGCCCCTTCAAGGTCTTCGTTGCACTGCCTGAGGGCTTTATAGCTGTGGCGAATATCATCTTTCTGCTGGGCTTTGGCTTCTTCTGGGTATACAGCGTGATGCAGAGCGGTGCTCTGACTGCTGCAATAAACAAGCTTATCAAGAGCAAAGCCAGGGACAGTAAGTGGTTCATACCGCTCTGCATGCTGATCTTTGCCATCGCAGGCTCTACCTACGGCGAGCTGGAAGTCGTATATGGTCTTGCTCCTATTTTTGTGGCTCTTGCCATCGCTCTGGGCTATGACGCCCTGGTGGGTCTTTGCATGTGCTATGTGGGCGTTGCCACAGGCTTTGCTTCCGCGACCACCAATGCTTACACCATAGGCATCGCTCAGGCTATCGCGGAGCTGCCTCTGTATTCCGGCCTTGCATTCCGCTGGATCATCTTTGTGCTCCAGTATCTGCTTATGACCGCACTTGTGATGCGCTACGCCAATAAGGTCAAGGCGGATCCTTCCAAGAGCTATGTGGCGGATTCCGACTTTTCCTCCTTTAAGCTGGATCTCGACGGTCCGTCTGAGCTGACTACCCGCCAGAAGATCATACTGTTTTCAATGATCTTCACAGTGTTTGCCATGGTCTACGGTTCCCTTAAGCTTGGCTTCTGGATCAACGAGATGAGCGCTGTATATATCATTTCCGCTCTGTTCGTATCTGCGGTTGCAGGCTTTAAGCCCCAGGAGATAGGCGATCATTTCCTGACAGCCTATAAGGAAATGGCTATAGGAATGATAGTGGTAGGTCTTGCCCGCGTTATACTGATCATTATGCAGAACAGCTACATCATTGACACCGTGGTCCACTCCCTGGCAGGTGTAATGTCCAGCTTCGGCCGCATAGGGTCCTCCATATCCATGCTGGTGGCGCAGAACATAATAAACTTCTTCATACCCTCAGGCTCCGGTCAGGCTACCGCCATCATGCCTATAATGGCTCCTTTAGGAGATCTGGCAGGTGTGTCCAGACAGGTAACGGTCCTGGCATATCAGTTCGGAGACGGTTATTCAAACATGCTCTGGCCTACCTGCTCCGTGGCAACTGTCTGCGGTATAGCGAAGATCCCTCTCAACAAGTGGTATAAATTCTTCCTGCCGGTATATGCATTGTGCTTTGCGCTGCAGGTGATACTGATCGTTGTGGCAGTGCTCATAGGCTATTAGGCTTACGCAGCGAAATACCGGATAAGTAAAAATATTTCAAAAAAAGGACCAAAGCCCCTTGACTAAGGGGCTTTGGCGTGCTAATATTCCAATGTTGTTTCACTGGTTAGCCTCACCGGGGTGTAGCGCAGCTTGGTAGCGCAACTGCTTTGGGAGCAGTGGGCCGAAGGTTCAAATCCTTTCACCCCGACCATTGATCTTCTCCGGGCCCTTAGCTCAATCGGTCAGAGCATCCGGCTCATAACCGGCAGGTTCTGGGTTCAAGTCCCGGAGGGCCCACCAATTTAACATAGTATGCCCAGATAGCTCAGTAGGTAGAGCAGTAGACTGAAAATCTACGTGTGCCTGGTTCGATTCCGGGTCTGGGCACCAAAAAACCGTTTCCATCAAGGAAGCGGTTTTTGTTTTATTCTTTAGCTTTAAGGCTGATCCTGTTCGTTATCGTTGAAGCCTTCGCTGAAGGTGTGGAAGCTGTTTCCGATGAATTTGTCAGTCTGGGACAGGCGCTTGACCATCAGATAAGACGCAATGAACATTCCTATCACAAAGGGGTAGAAGCTGAGCCCCATGAAGCTTCCTTCAATGCTTGCCAGGAAATCATAGGATCCGTGCAGGATCACAGGTATTATCACGGAGAGCTTGCGGTAGCGGGCTGCTTTGGCGTGGTCTCCCGCATTGTCCCAGCGCTTTGCGGCGCCGTACCAGCAGCCCATGAAGATTCCAAAGCAGGTATGGCCAGGAACGGCGGTGATCGCTCTTATGAGCGCGGTCTCAAAGCCGTACATCAGTACGTAGTTTATGTTCTCCCAGAGAGCAAAGCCAAGAGCTACAAAGGTGGCATATACGACGCCGTCGAAGCTGCAGTTGAAGTGTGGGCTTTTCCAGGTCCGGAGCTTTAAGAGCACATATTTTGCCAGCTCTTCAGCCACACCTACTATCAGGAAATTGCTTATGAAAAGGTAGGGGAGGCTGTATTCGGGAAGTACTGCATCGAGGACGAAAAAGCCCGCCCGCTCCAGTATCAGAGCTATCTCCGTGGAGATAACGCCGAAGACCACAAGGGAGATCAGCAGCATGATGGGCTCCCGCTCCAGGCTGTCGTGCTTATAGATGAAGCGCAGCAGATACAGGGCGGGAATTACAGCCGCCGCTATCAGCAGATAATTGACTGAGGTGGAATAGTAGTACATTTTATTGATTCCTTACGATATCTTTACAGATGCTTATTGATCATTCTAAATTGACGGCCTTTGTGGTATACTATATCGAATAGCCTTCAGGGGCAGTTTTGCCTTGCAATCAAATATTATAATATCACTAAAAAGGCTTCTTGTACAATGGCTGAAAAAACTATTGATACAATTGAAAACGATGACAGTCAGAAGAAAAGCCTGCTGCTCCACTCATGCTGCGGACCCTGTTCCACGGCGGTGCTGGAACGTCTGGAGGCTTTTCGCGTGCGCATTCTGTACTATAACCCGAACATCACGGACCCGAAGGAGTATGCGCTGAGGCTCTCGGAGCAGAAGCGTTTCCTGAAGGAAAGCGAGGAGGCGGGCAGGCCTCACGTGGAGCTGACAGAGGGAGGATACGATCCCCAGGTCTTCTTTGAATTTGTAAAAGGCCTGGAACAGGAGCCGGAGGGCGGCGCCAGGTGCAGAAAGTGCTTTGAGCTGCGGCTCAGGGAGACTGCCCGCATGGCTTCGGAGCTTGGCTTTGACTGCTTCGACACCACGATGTCTGTCAGCCCGTACAAGAATTACGATGTGATCTGCCAGCTGGGCAGAGAACTGGAAAAGGAGTACGGAGTTGAGTTTCTTGCGGGCAATTACAAGAAAAAAGACGGATACCACCGCTCGATACTTCTTTCGAAGGAGTATGGCCTTTACAGGCAGGATTACTGCGGCTGCGTTTATTCTCGGCTGGAAGCTGAGGCAAAGCGCAGAGAAAGAGAGTCCCGCCAATGAAGTACCTGAATGTGATAGTGGACAGCACCACGAACTCAACTGACGAGCTCTACACCTATGCGTGTGATACTGAAGGCGCAGTAGTGGGAAGCAGGGTAAGGGTGAGCTTCGGTTCAAGAAAGAAACATATCGACGGATACGTAGCCCAGGTGCTGGATGAGCCCCCTGAAGGGATACCTGAGGGTAAGATCAAGCGCATCGCCGAGCTGGACACGGAGTTCAGCCTCAGCGAGGAGGCTATGTCTACAGCTCTGTGGATGCACAGGCGCTACCTCTGCAGATACATAGAGGCGGTTAACTGCTTCCTCCCGAGCTTCAGTTCAAGAAACGGCAGGAGCAAGGACCCCTTTGCGGATATAGAGGAGCGTCCGGAGGAGCCAAAAGAGCTTACGGATGCTCAGAAAAAGGCAGTTTCGGAGATAGAAGCTGCGCTGGAGAGCCGGGAACACAGCATCTACCTGCTTCACGGAGTAACCGGTTCCGGAAAAACTGAGATCTACCTCCGTTCCATGGAAAAGACATTGGCCAAAGGACGTCAGGGCATAGTTCTGGTCCCGGAGATATCGCTCACGCCCCAGACAGTGCAGCGTTTTGTGGACCGCTTTGGCAAAACAGGTATAGCGGTGCTTCACAGCAGGCTGACCCCCGCACAGAAGGATGCAGAATACAAGAGGATAATGACAGGGGAGGCGAAGCTGGTGATAGGCGCCAGATCCGCCGTTTTCGCCCCTATGGACAATATAGGCCTTATAGTTGTGGACGAGGAGCACGAGACCAGCTATAAGAGCGACAAGAGCCCCAAATACGATGCCATAGAACTGGCCGTAAGAAGAGCCCAGACCCAGAAGGCTGTGCTGATACTGGGAAGCGCGACCCCCTCGGTTCAGGACTACTACAGGTCCCAGCAGGGCATTTTCAAGCGCATAGAGCTTCCCGCCCGCTACAATCTGAATCCGCTGCCCAGAGTGGAGATAGCGGATATGACCCTGGAGGTCAAGGCCGGAAACCGCAGTCCGTTCTCCAAGCCATTGGTGGATGAAATGGACTGCTGCCTTAAGGAAAAGAAGCAGATCATACTGTTTCTCAACCGCCGGGGCTATTCCAACCACGTATCCTGCAGGGAATGCGGCTTTGTGGTAAGCTGTCCTGAATGCGGCATCGCAATGCCCTATCACAAGGATATAGGACGCTGCGTATGTCACTACTGCGGACGCAGCGTTCCTCTCCCTAAAGTGTGTCCCGACTGCGGCAGCAAGATAATAGGCATGTACGGCGTGGGCACCCAGCAGGTGGAGGAGAAGGTGAATGAACTCTTTCCTGAAGCCCGCACGGAGCGCGTGGACCTGGATGCTGTCAGCAGGAAAGGCGCTCTTGAAGCAATACTCAAGCGTTTCGAAAAGAGAAAGACTGACATACTGATCGGCACCCAGCTGGTGGCTAAGGGCCTTGACTTCGACAATGTGGGCCTGGTAGGCATAATTAGCGCAGACACGAGCCTTAACATACCGGATTTCAGAAGCGGCGAGAGAAGCTTTCAGCTTATGACCCAGGCTGCGGGACGAAGCGGCCGGGGCAGCGAGCAGGGGTTGGTCATAATCCAGAGCTACGACCCCGAAAATGCCGTGATCAGAGCCGCTGCAAGGCACGACTACAAAGAATTCTACGATCACGAGCTTGAGATAAGAAAGGCGGTATCCTATCCGCCCTTCAGCTACATCTTCCAGCTTATAGCTGCCGATCCGGATGCTGAGAAAGCAGAGGCTGCGGCTCTGAAGTGGGCTGAAAGGCTCAGGACGGTCTTCGATGGAAGGTGCGCTGTTCTTGGCCCTGCTGCTACCACAAGGCTGAAACTCGGCGGCATGTACCGCTATCAGATACTCGTAAAAGCTCCCGCAGCGCTGAGGCAGGCGGCTGCGGAGAAGATAGGCGAGCTTAAAAAGGAATTTGCAAGGGGCGAGGGGGCACCTGAGCTCATAAGCATAGATATCAATCCATATTCATTCATGTAAGGAGAAAGAATGGCACTCAGAAATATACTGGTCGAGGGCGATCCCGTGCTGGGAAAGACCGCAAAGGAAGTAAAAGACGTTAACGATCATGTCAGAGAGATCATCGACGATATGGTGGAGACCATGAGGCATGCCTTTGGCATAGGGCTGGCTGCACCTCAGGTCGGCATACTGCGCAGAATAGTTGTAATAGAGCTGGAGGATAAGCTCTACGAGCTTGTAAACCCCAGGATCGTGGAGCAGGAGGGAGATCAGTTCGAGGAGGAAGCCTGTCTTTCCGTGCCCGGAATGGCCGGAAGAGTCCACAGACCCGCATGGGTAAAGGTGGAAGCACTGGACCGCAACGGCGAAACTGTTATTTACGAGGGCACGGAGCTGCTGGCAAGGGCTTTCTGCCATGAGCTCGATCACCTGGACGGAATTCTTTACGATTCCAAGGCTGAAGAGATGCGCAGCACCGAGGCTGATGAGTTCGAAGACGAAGAAGCAGAGGACGCTGAAGGGGAAAAAACAGAAGAATGAAGATAGTATATATGGGTACTCCGGAGTTCGCAGTACCCGCTCTGGAGGCTCTGGCTGCAGCAGGACACAGCATTCCGCTGGTGCTGGCCAAGCCTGACATGCCAAGGGACAGGGGCAAGAAGATGCAGGCCTGCCCGGTCAAGGCAAAGGCTCTGGAGCTGGGACTGGAGGTGGAGACTCCGGTGCGGCTCAAGCGCAACAAAGAGCTGGCGGAGTGCATAAAGGCTCTGACTCCGGACCTGATAGTTGTGGCAGCCTACGGCATGCTGCTCCCGAAGGAAATACTTGAAATACCGCGCTTGGGCTGTGTGAACATCCACGGATCGCTGCTCCCGGAGTACAGAGGCGCCGCGCCTATACAAAGAGCCATACTTGATGGCAAAGAGGAGATCGGCGTAACTCTTATGTATATGGAAGAGGCTCTCGATGCGGGCGATATGATCGCAAAAGCATCCACTTCTGCGGATGACAAGAGTTCCGACGAGCTCTTTATGGAACTGGCGGAGCTTGGCGCAGAGCTGCTCCTTCAGCAGCTGCCTCTTATAGAAGCGGGCACCGCTGACCGCATTCCTCAGGATGATGCGCTGGCAAGCTATGCGCCCAGAATAGAAAAGGAAGACGGCAGGATAGATTTCAGCGAAAGCGCGAAGGCTGTCTATTGCCGCGTCAAAGCCATGAACAGCTGGCCTTCGGCCTTCTGCAGCTTCGGAGACAGAGTAATGAAGGTCCATAAGGCAAGACTGCTTTTCGATGCTGAAAAGGCGGAGCTAAAGGGCATGGCAGAAGCTGAGCCCGGCACCATACTCAGAGCTGACAAAAAAGGCCTTGCAGTAGCCTGCGGAGAACGCGATGCAGTGCTCTTCACCAATATACAGCTGCCGGGCAAGAAGGCCATGGATGTTTCCGCTTTTCTTTTAGGCAATAAAATTGAAATTGGCTCTAAGCTCTGTTAAAATATAATTTGGAGCTATATGGACAAGGACAGGAAGCTGGCCTATCTGGCCCTTAAGGAAACTGAAAACGGAAGCTGGTCCAATCTGGCGATCGGAAAGCTTTTTTCTAAGGAGAGTGCAGATTCTCCGGCTTTTGTGCGTGAACTTGTCTATGGCGTGCTCAGAAATCAGCTGCTTCTCGACTACAATATTGACTTTTATCTGAAAAAGCCGTCTATATCTGTAGCAGCGAGAATAATACTGCGCATGGCTTTTTATCAGCTGCTATATATGGACAGCGTGCCTGATTACGCAGCGGCTGACAGCAGCACCGGCCTGGCGGCAAGATTCGCTTCATCGCAGAAAGCTCTTGTAAATGCGGTGGTAAGAAGCTTCATAAGGGACGAAAAAAAGCTTAGACTGCCCTCGCTGCCCAGGGACGGCGGAGCAGAGCCGGAAGCAGCAGCTAAAAAGCTCATCCGAAGGCTGAGTACAGAGTACTCGGTAAAGCCCTGGATAGCAGAGCTGTGGCTCTCAGCCTATGGATATGAGAAGACAGAAGCGCTTCTTAAGGCGTCTCTTTCACCCGCGCCTCTTGTAATACGCGCCAATCTGCTGAAAAACAGCAGAAAGGAGCTGGCGGACAAGCTCAATGCTATGGGCTTTGAGACTGAAACACCTGATACTTCAGCTACGGCTTTGAAGCTCAGGGGCAGCGGACTTCTCGACACGGAGCTCTTCCGGAACGGATATTTTTCCGTACAGGGGGAGGCTTCCCAGATGGCAGTAAACCTGCTGGATCCGAAGTCCGGACAGATGGTCATCGACCTCTGCTCGGCGCCGGGCGGCAAAGCCTGCGCCATCGCAGAAGCCATGGGAGATGAAGGTACCATACTTGCTTTCGACATTTACCCTGAAAGGGTAAAGCTGATAGAGGCTCAGGCAAAAAGGCTGGGAATAAAAAGCATAAAGGCAAAGGCCTCGGATGCGTCGGCAGCGATGCCAGAGCTCTGGAACAGCGCTGACAGAGTGCTCGCAGACGTGCCGTGCTCCGGCCTTGGGACGCTTCGTCAGAAGCCTGAGATAAAACTAAGGGAAAAACCGGAGGATTTTGACGAACTTCCGGCAATTCAGCAGAAAATACTGGATAACGGAGCCCGCTGTCTGAAAAAGGGCGGACAGCTGCTCTACTCCACATGCACAGTGGATCCGGCGGAAAATACGGAGATAGTAAAGCGCTTTCTTGAAACTCACGAAGCCTTTGAGCTTGCAGAGGAAAAACAGCTCTTTACAAGCGCCGAAGGCCCCGACGGATTCTATATGGCATTGATAAAAAGGATCAGAGAATGATAAGTGTAGGATTTAAAACTGACAGAGGCATGCTCAGAAGGAGCAACGAGGACTCGGTCTTCGTGCTGCCGAAGCATCAGCTTTACATAGTAGCCGACGGCGTCGGAGGACATAACTCCGGTGAGGTGGCGAGCCGCATGGCGGTGGAAACTATAGCTGAGTACGCGCAGAACAATCCTCCGGAGAGTGTTAAGGGAGACAAGGCTCTGAAGAAATACTTCGAGGAATGCATGACTCTTGCAAACAGCCGCATCTACAGCGAGGCCCAGAAGCCCGGAAGGCGCTACGGTATGGCCACCACCTGCGTGCTGCTGTATATCAGGGAAGATATCGCGTTTGTGGTCAATATCGGCGACAGCCGCTGCTATCTGATAAGGGATGCAGTTATGCGGCAGATAAGTCAGGATCACAGCGTGGTGATGGAGCTGGTCCGTTCCGGCGTCCTCAGCGAGGAGGATGCAAAGACCAGTCCCGACAGAAACCAGATAACAAGGGCTTTGGGCGGAGAGGAAAAGGCTCAGCCGGACTTCTTCTCCTTCAAGCTTTACCCGGCAGATACGGTGCTGCTCTGCAGTGACGGACTCTACTCAGAGGTG
>JAFRWH010000101.1 GCA_017438085.1 Bacillota bacterium | reverse complement strand
TGGAAGCACTGGAGGTGAGCGAAGAGGAAAAGCAGGAGGCCATGGAAAAGGCGCCTGCGGAGATGCTCCGCATACTCAGGCGGGCGGCGGATAATATCAGGCATTTCCATGAAAAGCAGCTGAGAAACGGCTTTGTGATCAACGACCGTGAGGGCGTTATCATGGGTCAGAAGGTGCTGCCCATAGAAAATGTTGGTCTTTATGTGCCCGGCGGTACGGCGGCGTATCCTTCAACGGTGCTTATGGACGCCATCCCTGCAAAAATAGCGGGCTGCACGCAGCTCGTTATGACTACCCCTCCGGGAAAGGACGGTAAAGTCAATCCTGTCATACTTGCGGCTGCGCAGATAGCCGGCGTGGACAGGGTGTTCAAGGTGGGCGGAGCCCAGGCGATAGCAGCGCTTGCATACGGCACCGAAAGCATCCCCAAGGTGGATAAGATCGTGGGTCCGGGCAACGCCTTCGTGGCAGAGGCCAAGAGGCAGGTCTTCGGACTGGTCTCCATAGATATGATCGCAGGCCCCAGCGACGTCCTTGTCATATCCGATGCCAATTCGGATGCCGCTGAAGTGGCTGCGGACATGCTGGCTCAGGCGGAGCACGACAAGATCGCTACTGCGGTTCTCGTGACCGATTCGATGGACTTTGCGAAAAAGGTGGCATCGCAGATCGAGGTCCAGCTCAAAAAGCTGCCAAGAGAAGAGATCGCAAGAACATCTATAGATAATAACGGAAAGATCATCGTTGCGGAAAGCATAACTCATGCTGTGGAGATATCCAACAGGATAGCTCCTGAGCACCTGGAGCTTGCAGTAGATGACCCCTTCGATTATCTGGACAGCGTAAAGCACGCAGGTTCGGTATTCCTTGGAAGAAACACGCCGGAGGCTCTTGGAGACTACATGGCGGGACCGAATCACACCCTTCCCACTCTGGGCACAGCCCGTTTCTCCAGTCCGCTTTCGGTGGATGATTTCGTAAAGAAAACGCAGTTTACATATTTCTCGAGAGAGGCGCTTGGAAGGCTCTACAAGGATGTGGCAGCCTTTGCAAAGCAGGAGGGCCTGGATGCCCACGCAAGAAGCGCAGAAATAAGATTTGAGGACTAGTCATGAGCAGATTTTTCAGCAGCAGAAACAGCGCTGTCACCCCATATACTCCGGGTGAACAGCCTAAAGACATGCAGTATATAAAGCTCAATACCAACGAGAACCCTTTCCCGCCCTCACCGGAGGCGGCAAAGCGGGCTGCGGTGGAATCAGAGAAGAATAACATATATTCCGACCCCCGCTGCGCGGATCTTGTGGCTGAGGCGGCGCAGATCTTCGATGTGGATAATGATCAGATCCTTTTCACCAACGGCTCCGACGAAATACTGGATTTTGCGGTCAGAGCTTTCGGCAGTGAGGATTATCCAATAATATTTCCGGATATAAGCTATGGTTTCTATCCGGTTTTCGCAAGCATTCACAGGCTGCCTTCCATCGTGATTCCTCTTAATGACAATTTCGAGATAGATCTGGAAGACTATAAGGGGCTGAGGGGCCTGGTCATGATAGCAAACCCCAATGCTCCTACCGGCATCGCCATAGGCCGCGACAAGCTGGAGGCCTTCATCGCGGAGGATCCGGACCGGCTGGTGCTGGTGGATGAAGCCTATGTGGACTTCGGCGGAGAAAGCTGCGTGCCTCTTATCAGAAAGTATGATAATCTTATAGTCACCCAGACCTTCTCCAAGAGCCGCTCCATGGCAGGCGCAAGGCTCGGTATGGGCTTCGCCTGCAGTGAACTGATTAGGGAAATGGACACCATAAAGTATTCCACCAATCCTTACAACGTCAACCGCATGACCATGGCGGCAGGCATAGGGGCCCTTCAGGACAGAGAATATTTCGAACGCTGCTGCAGAGAGATCTGCAGAGTAAGGGAACTGTTCGTGGAGGAACTGAAGGCCATGAACTTTGATGTTCTTCCCTCCAGCGCCAATTTCGTGTTTGCAAAAAGCTCAAGGATAGGCGGAAACGACCTTTATCTGGGGCTGAAGGATCGGGGCATACTGGTGCGTCATTTCGAGACCGACAGGCTGAAGGACTGGAACAGGATAAGCATAGGCACAGAGGATCAGATGAAGACGCTGATCGACACTCTGAAGAAGATGGAGGCATAAATTATGAGAACGGCCGAAATTATCAGGAAGACCGCAGAAACGGATGTGAGCGTTCTCCTCAACCTTGACGGAAGCGGAGACTGCCAGATAGACAGCGGTGTGGGCTTTATGGACCACATGCTGACCCTTCTTTCCCGCCACGGCAGCTTTGACCTTAAGCTGCGCTGCAAGGGGGATATAGAGGTGGACGACCACCACAGCGTGGAGGACATGGGCATTGCTCTGGGCCAGGCCTTTGCAAAGGCTCTGGGCGAAAAGCGCGGCATAAAGCGCTACGGCGACAAAACTATACCCATGGACGAGGCTCTGGTCCTGAGCGCGGCTGACATTTCCGGCAGAGGCATGCTCTGCTATTCCATGGATATCCCGACTGAAAAGGTTGGCAGCTTCGATACGGAGCTGGTGGAGGAGTTCTGGCAGGGCTTTGCCAGGAATTCCGGCATTACGCTCCACATCAGGCAGCTGGCCGGAAGCAACAGTCACCACATCATAGAGGCCTGCTTCAAGTCAGTCGCAAGAAGCCTCAGAGAAGCTGCAGCCATAGACGAAAAGGATCCCGACCGCATACCCTCCACCAAGGGCGTGCTTTAATCCGGGCAGAGGTGTGATACTATGATCGCGATCATCGATTACGGCGTGGGAAATCTCTTTTCTCTGGGCTCGTCGCTCAAGGCTATAGGAGCCGAGGCGGTGGTCACAAGGGATGAGGCGCTGATACGCGCTGCGGATAAGATAATCCTGCCCGGTGTAGGCGCATTCAGGGATGCCGCAACCAAACTGGAAGAGACAGGCATGGGCAAACTGGTCAGGGAGGAGGCTGCAGAAGGCAAGCCGCTTCTTGGGATATGCCTTGGCATGCAGATGCTCTTTGAAAAGAGCTACGAATACGGAGAATACGAAGGCCTGGGGCTCCTTAAAGGAGAGATAGTCCCGATGGAAGGAGTCGTCCCTGCGGAACTGAAGCTCCCGCAGATGGGTTGGAATGCTCTGGATCTGAAGGACCCTGAGCATCCTCTTTTCAGGTATATTAAAAACGGAGACTATGTCTATTTCGTTCATTCCTACTACGCTGCGGGCTGCGAAGACAGCCTTATAGCCGACACTGAATACGGGGTGCCCATCACTGCCGCTGTGGCAAAGGACAATGTGTGGGGTACTCAGTTCCATCCGGAAAAGAGCGGCACTGTAGGCCTGAACATACTCAGAGCATTTACTGAAGCATAAACGGAGCGGGCGGCAGGCGCAGCATTTTGCGGCGCTTATCCCTCCGCAGAAATGCAAACGATATGATATTATTTCCTGCAATAGATATATATAAAGGTCAGGCGGTGCGGCTGCTTCGGGGCAGTTATCTGGATGTGACTGTCTACAGTGATGACCCGTCAGACATCGCCATGGATTTTAAAGAGAAGGGCGCTTCGGCCATACATATAGTGGATCTCGAGGGAGCAAGGGATGGCGATACGCCTAACTTTGAACAGGTCCGGCGCATAAAGGAGCGTTCGGGGCTGTTCTGCGAGATAGGTGGCGGCATCAGGAGCCTGGAGGTCCTTGAACGCTATTTCGATGCGGGGCTCGACCGGGCTATACTCGGCACCGCAGCTGTCAATGACAGACCTTTCCTCGAAAAAGCGCTGGAACGCTGCGGCGAAAAGATAGCTGTGGGCGTGGACATAAAGGACGGCTTCGTGGCAATAAAAGGCTGGACGGAGAAGTCCTCCCTGGAAGCTTTTGCTTTCTGCAAAGAGCTGCAGCAGCTGGGTGTAAAGACACTGATCTGCACAGATATCTCAAAGGACGGCGCAATGGAGGGCACTAATCACGGGCTTTACCGGCGTCTTTCGGAGGAGCTTGCGCTGAACATCACTGCTTCCGGCGGCATTTCGTCGATGGAGGATGTAAAAAGGCTTGCAGAGCTGGGCATCTACGGCGCCATCATAGGCAAAGCCTACTATACCGGAGCTATAGATCTTGAAGAAGCGGTAAAACTGACCGCTGGAGAAATAAGATGATAAGCAAGAGAATAATCCCCTGCCTGGACGTAAGAGACGGCAGGGTGGTAAAGGGCGTGAATTTTGAGGGTCTCAGGGATGTGAACTCCCCCGTGGAGCTGGCTGAATTCTACAGCAGCTGCGGGGCAGATGAGCTGGTGTTCTACGACATAACCGCATCCTCTGATGGCCGCAAGATCTTCACGGATATACTTAAGGAGACCGCATCCAAGGTCTTCATACCACTGACCGTCGGCGGCGGCATTTCCAGCCTGGAGGATTTTGACCGGGTGCTGAAGTGCGGCGCTGACAAGGTGAGCGTCAATTCCGGCGCCATCAGAAATCCTTCCCTGATAGGGGAGGCTGCAAAGCGCTACGGCGACCAGTGCGTGGTGCTTTCGGTGGATGTAAAAAGGGTTGGCGGCGAGTTCAGAGTCTTCGCTAAAGGAGGCCGGGTGGATACCGGCATCGAGGCAATCGAATGGATAAGGCGCTGCGTGGGTGACGGAGCCGGCGAGCTGGTGCTCAACTCCATAGACACCGATGGCGTCAAAAAAGGCTTCGACCTGGAGATGCTGGCAGCGGCCTGCGAGGTCGTGTCAGTCCCTGTCATCGCCTCCGGCGGAGCAGGCTGCATACAGGACTTCATAGAGCTTTTCAAAGCTCTCCCCAAGGTGGACGCGGGGCTTGCGGCATCCATTTTCCACTTCGGAGAGGTCAAAATAGAAGATCTTAAGAAAGCGATGGCAGCTGAAGGAATACATACGAGGTTATAAAATGATCGATATAAACGAACTGAAATTTGACGAAAAAGGCCTTATCCCCGCCATAGTGGTTGATGCTAAGACCAAGAGGGTGCTGACTCTGGCGTATATGAACCGTCAGAGCCTTGAGATCTCCATGCAGAAGGAGCTTACCTGCTTCTGGAGCCGCTCCAGACAGGAGCTGTGGCTGAAAGGGGAGACCAGCGGCAACTACCAGCACATAGTTTCCATAACCGCGGACTGCGACAGGGATGCTCTTGTGGTGATGGTGGAGCCGGACGGCCCTGCCTGCCATCTGGGCACCGAGAGCTGCTTCGAATATCCTCTGTTCTACAGCGAAAACCGCAGCGAGTTCTCCTACGAGGGGCTGATGAAACTGATCGAGGGACGGAAGACGGAACCTGTGGAGGGTTCCTACACCACATATCTTTTTGAAAAGGGTCTGGACAAGATTCTCAAGAAGGTTGGGGAGGAAAGCACGGAGGTCATCATCGCAGCAAAGGCAGAGGACAAGAAGGAGACCATTTACGAGATCGCCGATCTCTGTTATCATGTTATGGTACTGATGACCGAACAGGGTATAAGCCTCGGAGAGATCTTCGACGAGCTCAAGTCCCGCCATGTCATAGACCATAAGGTCAAGCAGGAAAAGATGACAGGAGACGACAAGGCATAAAGCCCGCTCTCCAAGGAGGCGCTTTATGGATCTTAAACAGGATCTTCACATACACAGCAATTTCAGCGACGGCAAGGACAGTCCCAGGGACATCGTTCTTGCCGCTCTTGACATGGGACTGGAGATAATAGGCTTTTCGGACCATTCCTATGCCCCTGTGGACCTGGACTGCTGCATGCCGGAAAGCAGGATAGAGGAATACAAAGCCTGCATCAGGCTGCTGGCCAGGGAATTCAGAGGCCGCATACACATACTCTGCGGAATAGAACAGGATATCGAAGCTCCCTATGGGACTGAAGATTATGATTACGCCATTGGTTCAGTGCACTATCTGGAGAAGGACGGCATTTTTGCGGCGGTGGACGATACTCCCGAGGTGCTGAAGGCAGCCAGGGACAAGATGTTCGGCGGCGATATCTATGCTCTCTGCGAGAACTACTTTGAGCGGGTCTCGCAGCTTCCGGACAGACAAAGCTTCCGGGTGGTGGGACACTTCGATCTTGTCAGCAAGTTCAATGAAAAGGAGAAGCTGTTCGATCCCGCTCATCCCAGATACATTGCCGCATGGCAGAAGGCTGCGGATAAGCTCCTGAAGACGCACAGACTTTTTGAGATCAATACCGGGGCCATTTCCAGGGGCTGGCGGACCGAACCATATCCTTCAGCCGAAATGATACGCTACATTAAAGAGCGGGGCGGCACCTTCATACTGTCCAGCGACAGTCACAGCAAAGAGACTCTGGCATTTGATTTTGACCGCTGGGAAAAGCTGCTTTGATCTTTATTCAGCGTCAGGGTAATAAATATGAATTTTGATATAAACGTTGATATTTCACTGATAACGGTCTTCGTGCAGGGTGTGATAAGCTTTTTCTCACCCTGTGTTTTGCCGTTGATACCTCTCTATCTTGTTTATCTTTCGGGCAATGCGGCTGAAGCTGACGGGGAGCGCAGCACCGGCAGGACTCTGCTGAACACGTTGTTCTTCGTGTTCGGCATAGCCGGAGCCTTTTTCCTGCTGGGACTCGGAGCTACGGCCTTCGGAAAATTCTTCAGCAGCAGACAGGTGCTGATGTCAAGGATAGGCGGAGCGATAGTGCTGCTATTCGGCTTGTATCAGCTTGGATGGCTCGGCAATTCAAAGCTTCTGTCCTCCGAACACAGGCTGCCCCTTAAGCTGGACAAGCTGGCCATGCACCCGCTCACGGCGCTGATAATGGGCTTTGCCTTCAGTTTTGCCTGGACGCCCTGCGTAGGCCCTACTCTGGCCGGCGTGCTGATGATGACTGCTTCGGCTAAAACTCAGACTTCAGGTCTTCTACTGATAGCTCTCTATACTTTGGGCTTTTCGCTTCCCTTCCTGGCTGCAGCGCTGTTCTCTGACAAGATCAGCAGCCTTTACCGCAGTCACCCGGGTATTATGAAATACAGCACCCGCATCGGCGGCATACTGCTGATACTCATGGGCCTTATGATGTATACCGGCAGCATGAATTCCGTCACAGGCTACCTTTCAAAGCTGGGCGGCGGCCAGCAGATAGTGGAGGAAAACAGCGGGACGCAGGCGGAAAACCAGTCGCAGGCCGGTGACAGTTCCCAGGCGGCAGAGCAGGGCGATATCCCAGATGATGCTCTCCCCGCTGTGGATTTCGAACTCGTCGATCAGTACGGCGAGACTCACAAGCTGGATGATTACAAAGGGAAAGTGGTCTTTTTCAACTTCTGGGCCACCTGGTGTCCTCCCTGCAGACAGGAGATGCCGCATATCCAGAAGCTTTACGAGGAGTTTTCCGCCGATTCCGACTGCGATGTGCAGATCCTGGCGATAGCAGGTCCCGGCGTCGGCAGCGAG
>JAFRWH010000100.1 GCA_017438085.1 Bacillota bacterium | reverse complement strand
CTTGTAGGTGCACAGCTCCTCCAGCCCCATGGGGCCTCTTGCGTGGAGTTTCTGGGTAGAGATGCCCATTTCGCAGCCGAGTCCGAACTCGCCGCCATCGGTGAATCTCGTTGAGGCATTTACATAAACAGCTGCACTGTCTACCAGAGCACAGAACCTGTCTGCAGCCTCCTGATCCTGTGTGAGTATGGCGTCGCTGTGGTGGGTGGAGTGCTTCTGGATATGAGCTATGGCGTCATCAGCGCTGTCGACTATGGCGACCGCCAGAATATAGTTGAGGAACTCGGTGTCGAAGTCCCCGGGACCTGCCGGAGTGCCGTCTATGATCTTCGCAGCCCGCTCATCGAGCCTTAATTCGACCGGGACCAGGCCCTTGGCGCTCCTGTCGTCTCTCAGCCTTTTTGCAAGGGCAGGGAGGAATTCTTCTGCAACAGCAGAATTCACCAGCAGTACCTCTTCAGCGTTGCATACAGACGGACGGCTTGTTTTTGCATTGTCTATTATGTCAAGAGCCTTGTCAAGCTCTGCTGATTCATCGACATAGATGTGGCAGATTCCGGTGCCGGTCTCTATGCACGGCACCTTGGCGTTCTCCATGCAGCTTTTTATGAGGCCTGCTCCGCCTCTTGGTATGAGCAGGTCTATAAGACCTTCTGCAGTCATTATGTCCATGGAGCTCTGCCTTGTGGTATCCTCTACAAGGCTTACAAGGGCTCCGGGCAGGTCGACTGATTCGAGTCCCTGCTGAAGGGCATCCACAATGGCTCTGTTGGAGCGGTAGCTTTCCTTCCCGCCGCGAAGGACGACTGCACTTCCTGCCTTAAGAGCAAGCGCCGCTGCATCGGAGGTTACATTCGGACGGCTCTCATAGATTATGGATATGACCCCCATGGGTACGGAGATCTTTTCTATGATCAGTCCGTTGGGCCGTTCAACCCTTGCCATCTTGCGGCCGATGGGATCCGGCAGCTCTGCCACTTCTCTTAAGCCCTTTGCCATGCCCTCTATGCGGGCAGGGGTAAGGGTGAGGCGGTCTATCATGACGGGTCCGTAAACATCTTTCGAAGCCTCGATGTCCAGCGCATTAGCCGTTAGTATGGCTTCAGTTGAGGCTATCAGGGCATCAGCCATAGCCAGCATGGCTGCATTTTTCTTTTCGGTCCCCGCAGAAGCCAGAGCAGGGGCTGCAGCCCGTGTTTCTTTAATAATATCTATAGTGCTTCTCATCTCTTTTTCCTTCCCGCGAACAGGGTCCCTGTCTCTTTGCCTTCGACTATGTCGTAGAGCCTTTCGGGAGCGGCTCCGTTGGTGATGACCATGTCAGTGCCATGTCCCATGCAGATCCTGGCAGCGCCAAGCTTAGTGGCCATGCCTCCGGTGCCGAGGGCTGAACCCTTTCCGCCGCCGAAAGCCATGATCTCATCGGTAAGTTCATCCACTCTGGGGGTCAGCTTCGCGTCCGGGTCCTTTCTCGGATCCGCGGTATATAGCCCGTCGATATCCGAGAGCAGTATCAGAAGGTCCGCGTCGATGCCTGTGGCAACAAGGGCGCCGAGCGTATCGTTGTCGCCCACGCCGTATTCAACAGTTGAAACGGTGTCGTTTTCGTTGATGATTGGCAGTGCCCTCATCTCCAGCAGCCGGTCGATGGTGTTGACGAAGTTCTGGTTGCGGTCCTTGTACTTGAAGTCGTCTCCGGTAATCAGTATCTGGGCTACAGTGTGGTTGTACTCGGAGAATATCTTGTCGTAGACATACATCAGCTCGCACTGTCCAACTGCAGCACAGGCCTGCTTTGATGGCATATCATCGGGCTTTTGTGCCAGATTCAGCTTGCCCACGCCCATGGCAGTGGCTCCTGAAGACACGATTATAAGCTCATGACCGGCATTTTTAATGTCGCTGAGGACCTTGCAGAGGATCTCCACATGGCGGATATTGAGGTTTCCGGTGGAGTGGGTGATGTTTGATGTTCCGATTTTTACTACTACTCGCATAGCATTCTCCGATGCAGACACTTTAATGTGATAAACTGATAAATAATAGCTAAATATAGCACAGAATCGTGATAGTGTCAAAAAAATTAATGGCACGAAATCCTGATTTGACAGGACCGGTCTCTTCAGGATATAATTATAAAACAGGAGGTCCAAAGGAGTGAAGAACAGATAGTCAGAAAACACGGTCAATATCAAACTGATGTCAAGGCATTCAGTTGCTTATTTTCGTGTTTCTGAAATCATCTGCGCAGGCTCCTTTTTTCGTTGCTTTTTCCGCACTGACCGGACAGAATACGGGATTCGCTGCTGCAGAGCTGTTTCGGAAACGAAACAGCTTTTTCTTTTCGGAAACACCTGAAACGGAGGTGGTCATATGCTGAATATCACTGGTCTTAAGCTTGTCCACGATAAGGATCTCAGGGTGCTTATCGATGGTCTTACTTTTACAGTCAACGCCGGCGACAAAATCG
>JAFRWH010000099.1 GCA_017438085.1 Bacillota bacterium | reverse complement strand
CTGCAGAATAAGGAGCATGGGTCAGAATACCATGCCCCTATCTATAATCCTAGAATGTGTTGTACACTGCAAGCTCTTCGATGGGCTTGTTTTTGCTGTGCAGGGGAGACGGCTCCGAATCTTCTGCAGGATATCCCACAGGCAGCAGGGCGATGGGCTCGATGTTGTCCGGAATATTGAAGGCTTTGCGTATCAGCGCGGGATCAAAGGATCCGACCCAGACTCCGCCAAGTCCCAGATCCTCTGCCTCCAGCATCATATGGGTATGAACGATGGCTGCATCCACATCCGCTCCATTTTTTCCGTCCTGCTTGCGTACCCAGACCTTGCTGTGATCGATGCAGGTGAGGAAGAACAGCGGCGCATTGAAGGTATATCTGGTGCACTCGGGAAGCTTTGCGATGGCCTCGGGACTGTTGATGACCAGTATCTTCTGGGGCTGGAAATTGGCTGCAGTTGGCGCCAGCTGGGCTGCCCGAAGGATAGCATCTATCTTCTCCTGCTCGACGGGCTGATCCTTGAATTTCCTTACGGAATAGCGCTTTTCGGCCAATCTGAGGAAGCTGCCGGCCTTGGCTTTAGGAGCCTTTTCGTCCTGCTCGGACTTTTCATCATAGACAGGCTGAGGAACGGGTACATCCATCGGTATCGGACACTTGTAGCTGTCTCTTCCGATGACCTTGTCGAATTCTTCCCAGGCTGCTTTAAGGAATTCGGGCTCACGGAAGGCTCTTCCTGCAGCAATTGCCATGGCCTTTGCACCCTGTATCATGCCCTTGAGGCCTATGCTGTTGCCTGTGCAGCAGGTGGCCTGCCAGTTGTGGTTTCCTGTGATGGCAGGCCAGGTGAGGGTGCTGAACAGTCCGCAGGGAACTATGTGCTGAACGTCGCCCAGGTCGAAGGAGCCGGAGCTTTCGTACCAGGTATTTGGCAGTACGAAGGTGGGCAGCGGATCGTCACCTTTGTATCTGGGAGACGTTTTTGCCAGAGCTGTGGCCAGATCTCTTTCCTCCTGAGTATATTCGATGGGAGGAAGCTCTGCCAGCACGTCGTGAAGCAGGTCTGACACAACTTTTGTTGCGTGAGTATTGTAGCAGCCGCCCAGGAACTCCACGGTGAGCTTGGTACCGGTCATTTTCGCTGCGCCTTCTGCGGTCTCCACCAGTCTACCGTAGATATCGTCTATGGATTCGCGGCTGAGACCCCGGACATAGTACCATACGGAGGCGGAGTCGGGGATGATGTTGGGAGCCTCACCGGCTTCGATATATGAATAGTGGATGCGGCTCTTGTCGGGAATGTGCTCTCTCAGATAGTTGGCGCCAACGCTCAGGAGTTCGCAGGCGTCAAGCGCGGAGCGGCCAAGCCATGGCGCGCCTGAGGCGTGACCTGCCACACCCTTGTAGTGGAATATTGCGCTGTTGATACCGCCTGCAAGACCGTAGTGGACCATGTTATATCCGCCGCCGTGCCAAGCCAGTGCCAGATCCAGCTCTCTGAATGCGCCGCCCCTTGCCATAAAAGGCTTGCCTGTGAGCACTTCCTCTGCCGGGCAGCCATAGAAGACTATGGTTCCCGGGAGGCCGCTGGCTTCAAGGTCTGCCTTCATTCCGAGGGCAGCTGCCAGAGTTGCTGTACCCAGCAGGTTGTGGCCGCAGCCGTGTCCGGGACCGCCTTCGATGACGGGGTCGTGGACCGTATTCTGCCTCTGTGAGAGGCCGGGCAGGGCGTCATATTCGGCCAGAAGTCCGATTACCGGATGACCGGAGCCCCAGGTGGCTCTTATGGCTGTGGGCATGCCGTAGGGCCCCACCTCCACATCAAAGCCGTTCTCCTTCAGCGCCTCAGTAAACCATTTGCAGGCCTGCACTTCGTTATATGCAGTCTCCGGATGGTCGTGGAGCTTCATGGCCAGATCGTAATAATAATCTTTTTTACTGTCGATAGTGTCGATGATGAGCTGTTTGTAATCCATGTTAGGCCTCCTTATGGGGTATTATCGCTGTTGAAAATATAATATCACATTTTTATGAACGATTGTATATATTGGTATTTGTTGATTTTGCTTCAGCGATACAGTAAAATAACATTTGATTATAGGGTAAGACCCGAATGATATGGAGATATGGTGATTTAATATGAAAAAATATCTTTTATCCGGCAATGAAGCAATTGCCAGAGGTGCTTACGAGGCCGGCGTCAAGGTGGCTTCCGCCTATCCCGGCACGCCAAGCACCGAAATACTCGAAAACCTTCCGCAGTACAAGGCGGAGCTCTACAGCGAATGGGCTCCCAACGAAAAGGTGGCGACCGAGGTGGCCTACGGCGCATCCCTTGCAGGCCTTCGCAGCCTCTGCGCAATGAAGCACGTGGGGCTTAACGTGGCTGCAGACCCCGTATTTACTGCCGCTTATAACGGCGTGAACGGCGGATTTGTCATAGTCACCGCCGACGACCCCTCCATGCACAGCTCCCAGAACGAGCAGGACAACCGCTACTACGCAAAGTCCGCCAAGCTGCCCATGCTTGAACCCTCGGATTCTCAGGAATGCCTGGACTTCATGAAGGCTGCCTACGATATTTCCGAGAGATTCGACATGCCTGTGCTCTTCAGGACTACCACCCGCGTGGCTCACAGCAAGAGCCTTGTGGAATTCGGCGAAAGGACCGAGCATCCCGCTCCCGCCTATGTCCGCAATCCCAGAAAGAACATAGCATCGCCTGCGAATGCCACTCTGAATCATCCCAAGCTGGAGGCAAACTTCGAGGAGCTCAGAAAATACGCCAACGAATGTCCTCTCAACAAGGTGGAGATGAACGGCACGAAGATCGGCGTTATCAGCGCATCTATAGCTTATGAATACGCAAAGGACGCTTTCCCCGAGGATACCAGCTTCCTGAAAATTGGCATGACCAATCCTCTGCCCATGGATATGATACGCGATTTCGCCTCCAAGGTCGAAAAGCTCTACGTTATCGAAGAGCTGGAGCCCTTCATGGAGGAGCAGATCAAGGCGGCGGGCATCGCCTGCGAGGGCAAGAAATACACCGGCCTCTGCTACGAGCTGAATCCCCAGCTCATAAAGGAAAGAGTCTTCGGCGAGAAGGCTGAGACCGTGGATGTGGGCGTTCAGGCTGTCTCCAGACCTCCCGCGCTCTGTCCGGGCTGCCCCCACAGAGGCTTCTTCTACACCATGAGCAAGCACAAGGATTACGTGGTTGCCGGCGACATCGGCTGCTATACCCT
>JAFRWH010000098.1 GCA_017438085.1 Bacillota bacterium | reverse complement strand
TAAGGCATGCCCGCTGGTTCATCTCCAGGCTCAACACCAACGGCATCAAGCTGACGAAGGAATACTGCCAGGAGCTTAAAAAAGCCGAACTCGACAGCCTGCAGATAACCTTCTACTCCTGCGACGAGGATATCCACAACAGGCTGGTAGGCGCCAATGCCTACAAGCAGACTCTGGCCGGCATAGAAAACGCTCTTGAGGCTGGGCTTTCCATGAGCATCAATACTCCTCTTTGCACCGTCAACCGCGACTATGTTAAGACTCTTGAGTTCCTTCACGAAAAAGGCGTCATCTATGTCACCTGCTCCGGCCTGATAACCACCGGCAACGCAAGGACCGAGGCCTCCTCCAGGATGCAGCTTACCAACGCGGAGATCAGGGAGATACTCAAAGAAGCCGTTGATTACTGCTACTCCCACGGCATGGAGATCAACTTCACTTCCCCCGGATGGGTGGACGAAGCTCTCTGCAGGGCGCTTGGCATTTCCACTCCAAGCTGCGGAGCCTGCCTCTCCAATATGGCCATAAGCCCCGGCGGGAATGTGGTTCCCTGCCAGAGCTGGCTCTCAGGCCCGGTTCTCGGAAACATGCTTACAGACGACTGGGACAGCATCTGGAACAGCGATTACTGCCGCGAAAGAAGGGAATACTCCGCGCAGATGCGCTGCGAATGCCCTCTGAGAATACCCAAAGAACCCGCTCCGCTCTTCAGCGAGGCTGAAATTAAGGAATAGGAAAGGAGTCAGCCATGAAAAAGCGTTCAATACTGCTTACAGGCCTTATTCTGGCCTTACTGCTGGCGCTTTCCTGCGTCAGCGCATACGCTGCGGACCTTGACGAGATCCTTGTGTTCTCTGTTACGGCGGATGTCAATGATGATGCTACTGTAAATCTCCTCTACCATGTGGAGTGGAAGGTGCTGGATTCCACCAGCTACGGCCCCCTGGAATGGGTCAAGATAGGCATTCCCAACTCCAACTATGTGGACATGAAGGCTCTGAGCAGCACCATAGACGATATCAGCTACATGTACGAAAACGGTCCCTATGTCCGCATCGATTTCGACCGCGCCTACTACAAGGATGAAGTCGTCAGCTTTGATTATCTCGTGGTACAGGACTATCTTTACGAAATGAACCGCCTGGCAGACGGCGAGACGGTCTACGACTTCACCCCTGCCTGGTTCGATGATATCTACATCGATAATATGATCGTCAAATGGAACGGTGACAAGGTCATCAGCCAGTCACCTTCCTGCACCATGCAGCCTGACGGCTACTACACATGGGAGGGTTATCTGGAGAAGGGCCACATGTTCACTGCGACTCTGACCTATCCCAACGATGCTTTCGCCTTTGACGACAGCAAGCATTTCGGTGGCTATGAACCGGGAGGTTATGACCCGGAGCCCTCTTCTGCGGCCGATATTATTTTTGGAATACTAGGCTCACTGTTAGGCCTTGCTCTCACTTTCCTGCCGCCCTTCCTTATCATAAGGGCTATAGTCAGGGCGGTGAGAAGCTACAGTTCCTCCGCGAACTTCTCTTCCGCAGAGAAAAAGATCACAAGGACCAAGGTCGTTTACTATCCCAACTGCCCGGGCTGCGGCGCTCCGCGGCCTGATGGCGCCAACAACTGTCCTTACTGCGGCAGGAGCTTTATCAAGAGCGAGGAAAAGATCGAGGAGAAGGATATTCCCAAGGATGAACCCGAGCTCAGAAGAAAGACCACCAGCGGTCTATATGCTTATTCCCACACGCCGAATACCTACATCCGCATAAATGTAGCTCCGACACCGGTGAGCAGGCCTTCAAGACCCAGAAGCTCAGGCTCTTCGGGCATCTTCAGCTCAGGCGGGTCTTCCCATTCAAGCTCCCACTCCAGTTCGAGCCATCACTCCTCCTGCGCCCACAGCTCCTGCGCCTGTGCGTGTGCCTGTGCCTGCGCATCCAGCGGAAGAGCCGGCTGCTCCAACAAGGATTTCTACAATACGGATCTGAAGCTCAGTCAGCTTGAAATGAAGAAAAAAGCAGGAAAATGATCCTGAAACTCCTTTAAATCAACATGACTGAAAAAGAGACAGTCCTCTGCGGACTGTCCCTTTTCTTCTATTTGTCTGAATTCAATTATATGAGCATCAGCTGCCCGTGCTCGGGACTCAAGAATTCTATCTTACCGCTTTCGCGGAGAAGAATCGTCTCTTCAAGATAGAACCAGACCTTCTGATCATTCCATTCGGGTACCGGCAGCGCCACATTGTATTCGAGGGCATATGCGGTATCGGGATGGACCCTGTTCTCTCCGCTTCCGGGGATGAACTCCTGCTTGTCGTAGAGCCCTATAGTCGGTCCTGCGGAATGGACAAAGGGACCAACAGGGTGAGTGTAGAGGGTAGCCTCTATTCCTGCTTTTGCAGCAGCTTCCTTCGCGGCAAAGAATACTTCATTGCCTGTTCTTTCAAATAGCATCTCCCTGCCTGTCATGTCCGCGAATTCGCGTCCTATGCGGCAACCCTCCAGCAGTCCTGCGGGAGCCTCTGTTTCGCCCGGCTTAAGAACATAGCCCAGCCTCTGGTGGTCAGTTGCAAGTCCCAGGTAGACTATGCCATCGTCGTAATGCAGCAGGTCGCCGCATCTGATAGTGCCTTCAACCATTCCTTTGCTGCCCGGTCTCTGCAGATTGACATCCGGCCTGAAGCTCAGAGGGATCCCAAGCCTGTTGGACTCCTCGATTATCCACCACTCCACCTCCTGAGTCGTGGTTATGCCGGGAGTGATGACTTCTCTGGAGAAAGCCCTTGCCATGATCTCAGTGGTGAGCT
>JAFRWH010000097.1 GCA_017438085.1 Bacillota bacterium | reverse complement strand
GCCGGGGTTTTTGATCAGAGAGCCAACTGCCATATCTGCGCCGACATCGGTAGGTTCTTTCTCATCGACAAATTCCCCATAGCAGTTATCCACCATTATCAGCACATCATCACGTATGGATCGTATGAAAGCAATACAGTCCCCTATCTGCTCCACTGAAAAGCTTCGCCTGTCTGAGTAGCCTTTTGATCTCTGTATAGCTATAAGCTTTGTTTCTTTTCTCAACTTACTGCTTATCCCCTTAAGATCGAAGCTCCCGTCCTCTCTTAATGGTACTTCATCATAGGATATTCCGTATTCTGTCAAAGACCCTGTCGACTGTCTTATCCCTATTACTTCTTCAAGAGTGTCATAAGGTCTTCCGGATACGGATAATATCTGATCGCCCGGCCTTAAATTGGACATAAGCGCAAGAGCAAGCGCATGAGTACCGCAGGTGATCTGAGGACGTACAAGTGCATCCTCCGTGTGAAATGTATCGGCGTAGACTCTTTCCAGCGTATCTCTCCCGGCATCATTGTAACCGTAGCCAGTCGTCCCATTCAGATAATCAGCAGCAACATGGTTTTTCTGCATAGCCTGCAGCACCTTCAGCTGATTCGCCTCAGCGATCCGGTCGATCTCCTCAAAGCGTCCGGATAGCTCTGCAAGCACAGCTTCCCCCTTCTGAAAGACCTCCCGGGAGATTCCTCCCGCCAGATAAAGTTCTTCTCTCATTGTTTCCTTTCCGGCCCTTAGTGGGGCCTAAAACCTGATATGATAATAATTTTCCTTGAATTATAGCACATATCGCCGAAAAAAAGCTTGCTTTTTTCAATTTTTCTCGTTATATTGGATTAGTAAAATTTTCCGCATTGAAGAAGGCAAAGGTCATGAAAAATTTTACCGGTTTTATTATCCGCCAGCAAAGACTGGCCAAAGGCATGTCCCAGGAGGCGCTCTGCCGCGGTATCTGTGCTGTTTCTTACCTCAGCAAGATCGAGCAGGGCATCGGCAATCCCAGTCCCGCTATCCTTCAGCAGCTGCTTGACGCTTTGGAGATCAATTATAATCAGAACGAAGCGATGCTGGAGAAAGCGCAGATGATGCTGCGCAGCTATTTTGACAAATATTTCCACAGTGAGACAGCCGAAGAAGAAACGGCTTATCTTAAGCTGCATCAGCAGGAAATGGAGAACAGTGAGCTGCACCTTTCGTGGCACCTGTTCAATCTGTTCATGCTGATCCAGAAGTACGGTAAAAGTGCGCCGGTCTGCCACCAGGAAGCTGCCTATATCGCCCGTTTCCAGGAATACCTTGAGCAGGATCAGCTCTTCGTCTATTATGTCGGAGCCGGCCTGATTGAAGGGGAAGACCAGATCGAGAATCTCCGTCTTGCCGAGACGATTCACCCCATTGCCTTTGTCAAGCAGAGCATCGCCGAGTGTTATTATGCAAAGCGCGAATTCATGAAAGCCATCGAAGCCGCTGACCGTGCTTATTCGGCAGCTGCGGAAGAAGGCAGCATGCCCACGCTTCTCTGGAGCAGCTATCTGCTGGGTGCATGCTACTCCAATTTCAATGACATGAGCTTCATGCTGAAATATTACAAACGGGCTCTGGAACTTTCCCGCGGCTATGACG
>JAFRWH010000096.1 GCA_017438085.1 Bacillota bacterium | reverse complement strand
GTATGCGGTGGGTCCTGTATACCAGGATCAGCAGGCTCAGGCAGACAGCAAGCACCAGCAGCGCCAGACTCATATGTTTCTGATTTAAGATTGCAGCAGCTGATATGACAGACATCCCTTGCTCCTTCTGATAAAGACAAGCCATTTTATACGAAAAACAGATGAAAGACAAGACTTTTCAGGCTGCTGCAGCTTGTTTTTTATTCGGTCATTTTATTGCAATTCAGCTTGCTGAAGTGTATAATCTTCGCATTATGGATGAAGCAAAAATACTTAAAAACAAGACTTTTCTTTATATCACGGAGTTCTTCTCAGGCGTGTCTGTAATGGCGGTGGAGCTGGCTGCAAGCAGGCTCATGGCTCCTTATTTCAGCTCGAGCCAGATAGTCTATACCATCATTATCGGAACGGTCATGATAGCCATGGCGCTGGGAAACCTCTACGGAGGAAGATCCGCTGATAAGAATCCTGATCCGGACATTCTTTACAGACGTCTGCTGGTTTCCGCGGCATGGATAGCGGCTATCCCGCTGGTCGGAAGGTACATAATCCTGGGCATTTCCGGCATACTTGTCCTTTCCATAAGCACCAATTTCCTTACCATAGCAGCTTTTGCAAGCTGCATGATAATCTTCGTGTTCCCGCTGTTCCTTCTGGGCACGGTCACGCCTTCCCTGGTGAAGTATACGGTCGACAGTCTGGATGATTCCGGCAGCGTAGTAGGGCGCCTGGGAGCCTGCAACACTATAGGCAGTATACTCGGCACCTTCCTTCCCACCTTTGTGACCATACCAAGCGTGGGCACGGCAGCAACCTTCATTATCTTCAGCGGCGTGCTGATGGCCATAGGCCTTGTGTATTTTGCAAGCAAAAAGAAGCTGGGCCGTACTGTCATCATCACTCTTATAGTCTTTCTTTTAGCCACTGTCCTGGGCACAAAAGCCAGCTTCGCCTTTTGGGAGGATGATCTGACTTACGAAGGAGAATCGATCTACAACTACCTTCAGGTAAAGGAAGATGACAGAAGCGTTATTCTGTCAACCAATGTCCTTTTCGGCATACAGTCCATCAGGATGAAGGAAGAAGGACTTACCGGGCTCTACTATGATTACGCTCTGGCTGCGCCTGTGATGGCTCAGGAGGCGAAACGGGTCGCAGGAACGAATACATCCGTTTCCGGAAAAGGGGAACCGCTTAAGATACTCATACTCGGAAACGGCAGCGGCACCTTTGCAAGCCAGTGCACCGAATATTTTGATGGCTCAGTCATAGAGGGCGTTGAGATAGACCGGAAGATAACCGATCTGGCCTTGAAGTACTTCGATATGCCGGAAAGCGTCAGCGTCACCACCTACGACGGCAGAGCCTACCTTCAGACCATCGACCATATTTACGACGTTATAATGGTCGATGCCTATCAGGATATCACTATCCCTTTTCAGATGAGCTCTGTGGAATTCTTCAGACTGGTAAGGGACCATCTTAGCCCTGAAGGAGTGATGGTTGTGAACATGAATATGCACTCGGAGGGCGAGGGAAGCATAAACCAGTACCTGTCCGATACTATATCCTCGGTCTTTGAGGATGTGGTGACTGCGGAGGTTCCTTATACCACCAATATCGAGCTGTTTGCAACAAAGGGCAGCTCCTGCGCGGAGCTTCTTGAAGAGGGCAGCAAAAGACTTGCAGATACAACGCTTCAGCACCAGATGCAGCGGGTCCAAAAAGGCCTGGTAAGCTATGAGGCAGGAGAACATATCCTCACAGACGACAAAGCCCCTGTGGAGGTCCTTGGAATGTCCATGATAGACAGCCTCATAAGAGAAGAACTGGGCTATTACAAGCAGATCTATAAAGATGGCGGATTGGGCGCTTTGCTTGAATCTTTCTAATATATAGCGTTTTTTATCAACATTCTAAATTAGTAATATTTGCCTCCGGATGATAAAATCCTTTGGTCAATGAATTTTACTCGGAGGTATTTATATGAGTTATGAACTTCCCGCATCATTTGAAGAATTCGCAGCCGGAAGACAGGCGGGATTCTTAAGAGTTAAAGAGAGAAAAGAGCAGGGCGGCAAGGTGGCCGGAACCTTCTGCGCTTTCACTCCTGTTGAACTGCTGGATGCAGCAGGCTTCCTTGCAGCGAGCCTCTGCGGCATGAGCAATGAGACCATTCCCATCGCTGAGACCGAGCTTCCCAAGAATATCTGCCCGCTGGTAAAATCCAGCTACGGCTTCTATCTTTCCGACAAGTGCCCCTACACCTACTTCGCTGACCTTATCGTAGGCGAAACCACCTGCGATGCAAAGAAGAAGATGTACGAAATGCTGGGTAAGGGCAAGAATGTCTACACACTGCACCTGCCTCAGGGCATCAAGGCGCCCTATGCAAAGGAACAGTGGATCTCTGAACTTCACAGATTCCACGATTATCTCGAATCTGAATTCGGCGTTACCATCACCGATGACGATCTGAGAAAGGCTGCTGCAAGAAGAAATGAATTCAGAGCAGCAAGAGCGCGCATGCTGAACCTGCTTTCTGCAGATGTTCCCCCCGTATCCGGCACTGAGCGTTATGCTTTCCTGGACGGACTCGGGTTCGTATTCGATCTTGACGAGGCCATCAAAAAGGTAAACGATCTGGCTGATCAGATGTCCACCCACGTAAGCGACAAGGTCACCCCGGGCGGCAAGAGAATTCTTGTTACCGGATGCCCCATCGGCGGAGTTTACAAGAAGGCCGTAGGCGCTATCGAAGCTAACGGTGCAAATGTAGTCTGCTACGAGAACTGCGGCGGCATCAAACCCCTCAGAAACAGCGTAAATCTGGACAATCCCGACATCTATGATGCTCTGGCTGAATACTATCTGCACATCGGATGCTCCGTAATGACACCCAACGAGGAGCGTCTCAAGATGTATCCCGAGCTCTTCAAGGAGTTCAAGGTAGATGCAGTTCTGGATCTTGACCTTCAGGCATGCCACACCTATATCATCGAAGGCTACAGCATCAAGCAGCTCTGCAAGGAGTACGGCGTTCCCTACATGCAGCTGGAGACCGATTATTCCGAGGCAGATGCCGGTCAGATCAGTACAAGAATCGCAGCATTCCTGGAAACACTGGAGGATTAAACTTAAATCTATAAATGGCAGGGGGCAGGCCTATGTGCCTGTCTTTTGCCTGTTTTAACGGAGCAACGCATGGAAAAATACTCGATTGGCATAGATATAGGCTCGACCAGCGCCAAAACTGTTGTCGTTGACGAAAATAAAAACATAGTATTCACGAATCTGCAGCCCACAGGCTGGTCCAGCATCGAGACGGCAGAAGGCATAAGAAAGCTGCTGATAGAGGAGGGCTTCGACCCCGCAGGAGCAGAAAAGGTCATAGCCACAGGCTACGGCCGCATTT
>JAFRWH010000007.1 GCA_017438085.1 Bacillota bacterium | reverse complement strand
CCATGTATTTAGCTTCACCCCCGTGCCAGAGTCCTATAAGGAAATAGACTATGAAGGTGGCTGCAAGGGTGGGAAGCATCTTGCCGAGCCTTGCGGCTCTGCCTGTCAGATGCTTTCTGGACCAGCCGCCCAGCTTTGAGAATGGCTTGCTCAGGACCAGAGGATAAAAAACATAGTCCCTCATCCAGCTGCCAAGACTGATGTGCCAGCGTCTCCAGTAATCAGCAAGAGAAGAAGCAAATAACGGCCTCCTGAAGTTTTCTGTCATGTCGATGCCAAAGATAAGCCCCGCGCCTCTGGCTATGTCTATGCCGCCGGAAAAATCGCAGTAGATCTGGATGCTGTACATAAGGACACCGAAAACTATCACTGCGCCGCGGTAATCCAGGTAGTTTCCGAAGACCTTGGATACTACCACGGCCGCTCTGTCGGCGATGAGAAGCTTCTTCAGATAGCCCCACATGGCAAGCTGAACGCCGTATTTTATCATGCGCCAGTTTGGGCCGCGGCCCTCGAAGAGCTGAGGCGCCAGCTGACTGAAGCGGCTGATCGGCCCCTGGACCATCTGTGGGAAGAACGATACGAAGACTGCGTATTTCAGCGGATTCTTTTCCGGCTCCTGCTTTTTTCTGCTGCAGTCTATCACATAGCCCATGGCCTGGAAGGTGTAAAATGAAAGACCCAGAGGCATCACAAGTCTGTCGAAAAGCGAAACGCCTTCGCTTCCGGCAGCGCCGGCCTTCATTGCGCTGAACACCGGTCCGAATTTGAAGAAGGCCAGCAGCCCGAACATGAGGACTGCACTGCATGCTGCAGCCAGTTTCCTCCGTCCTTTGTCCTCCAGCCGGTTCATGATAAGAGCCGCAGTCCAGCTGAATACGATCCCAAAAGCCAGAACAGCCCAGGCCAAAGGCCCCGCTCCATAATAAAAAACTGCATTAGCCGCAAGCAAAACCGGCCATCTCTTCCCGGATGGGAAAAGATAGTAGATAAGCGCGGCCGCGCAGATCAATACAAGAAACTGAGGCGAGCTGAAGTTCATCTTAAGCTGTATGAGACTCCGTCAGAGCTACTATGGCATCCAGAGAATTGAAATTCTCCGGTTCAATATCTTCCACGTCTATTTCAGCGTCAAAATTGGAGATCAGCTCCTGGACTATGGTTATTATGTCCAGGGACTCCAGTATACCGTCATCGACAAGAGCTGTTTCACCCACGAAATCGATCCCGGGGCATATCTCTTCCAGCAGCGCCAGTACTTTTTCTCTCATTTGTCCTCCCTGCGGTGGTTTTATCTTTTGACCATGACGTCCGAGCTGCGTCCGTCAGGTCCGAATCCGAGCTTTTCGTAGAAGTAAAGCGCGTTTTTGTTGTCTGTGTTGACCCAGAGCCTGTGGGTCTTAATGCCTTCCCTTTCGAAGGCTACAAGCATCATCGCCTCGCCTGTGCCATGCCTCTGAACATCGGGGGCGACCGCTATGTGACGGGTCTCGCTTACGCTTCCCCCTATCCTCAGCTGATGAAGGCCGACAAGCCTGCCGCCTTCCTTCGCGGTGATGACAAGTCCGTTTTCTATGTCTTCAAGCAGTTCTTTTTCCTCAGGTATGCAGCCGGTCAGCGGGTCAAAGCTCAGCTTTATGAGATCCATCAGATCCGTAAGGTCCTCGGGTACAGCTTTTGAGATGACTGTACTGTCCTCTGCTCCGGCTGCAGACGAAGCGCTGCCTGCCTTAAGCTGTTCAGGCCTTATGCTCAGCCTCATGCGGCGGGCGCCAAGCTCAAAACCCTGGTGTTTCAGAAAAGCCGTGGTGCTTCTGAGCTGCCTGTCACCGCTCCTGTAAGCTGTCTCACATACCACCGGAAGCTCCAGCCCATCGGTGAGTATATATGTGATCAGCTCCTTGCCCAAGGCAAAGCGCAGGACTATGACGTTGCTGCGCCTTTCGAAAAGTGCCAGTCCTCCGGGTATCTCCTCGTAGAGGAGGCGGCCTTCAGATGCAGCCCTTTTGAGAGCTTCCGACCCCGGATTAATATTCCCGGTGAGTCTCTCCTGAAGTATTCTGTTTTCCGCTGCTTTCAGTCCTGCAGCATCAATCGTCTGCTTCATCGCACAGCTCCTTTTTCAGTAAAGCACGGTCGATCTTTCCGTTGGCGTTCATGGGAAGCGCCTCGTAATTAATGTAAATATTTGGGTGCATGTATCTTGGCAGCAGAGCTCGTATATCCACCGCCATCTGCTTTTTGTCTGCAGTTCCGCTGTAGGCGCAGATCAGCCTGTCGTCCTTTGCCCTGTGCATGCAGACTGCTGCGTCGACTCCGCTCATGGAATTCAATGCAGTCTCTATTTCCCCCAGCTCTATGCGGTAACCCATATGCTTTATCTGCCCATCGCTGCGGGAAAGGAAGAAGAGATTGCCGTCTTCGCCGAGCTTTATAATATCACCTGTTCTGTAAACTCTGTCGAAATATCTTGTGTTCAGAGGATTCTGAACGAATGATTTGCTGCTCTTTTGGAAATCGTCTATATAGCCATCCGAGACACCGCTGCCGCGGACGTAGAGCTCTCCGGCCTCCCCGGGTCCTGCTTCCGTCAGAACCCCGTTCTCTTCCTTTATGACCAGCAGCTCCATATTTCTGCAGGCCTTGCCTATCGGTATGGGCTCGTCATCTGCAAAGTCTCTGTCAACGCGGTAGAAGCAGCAGTCCACGGTTATCTCCGTGGGGCCGTAGACGTTGATGTATTCAGCCTCGGGCAGAGCCGCTTTCCATATATTCAGCTGCCTTGCTGGCAGCGCCTCACCGCCCAGCACCACTCTTCTGATGCTGCCAGGAGCCAGCCTTTCCAGCGCCCCCGAATTGGCCAGCATTATGAAGGCCGAGGTGGCCCAGTTCAAAGTATTGATCCGGTTTTCGTCCAGATACCTGACCAGCTCCATAGGGAACATGAAAAGCTTCTGGGGCAGTATATGTATGGTGCCGCCGGTCTTCATGCAGGGGAAAAGATCCCTGCCGGAAGCGTCGAAATAGAACGGAGGCTGATTTCCGCAGATGTCTCTTTCAGAAGAGCCGAACTCCTCTGTATACCACTCGGTAAAATCCATCAGATTCCTGTGGCTTACAGCTATGCCTTTGGGCTCTCCTGTGGAGCCGGAGGTAAAGAAAACGTAGGCAGGATCCACGTCCAGCACCCTGCGCCTTCTTTCTTTCAGCAGTTCCTCATCCCCTGCTATGCAGCACTCTTTTCCGTCGATGATGGTGACAGGATCGATGCGCTCCAGTATCTTCGACCGCCTTGCTTCCGGCATCTTCTCGTCCAGAGGGACGTAATAGTTTCCGCTTGCCAGCACCCCCAGAAAGCCGCAGATGCACTCCGCTCTTCTTCCGGTCAGCACCGCAGCAGGCCTGTTCACGCAGCCGAAGCGGGTGGCAATATAGGTACCTATGCAGAGCGCTCTGCGGTAGACCTCAGCAAAACTATAGCTTCCGGACTCATCCACAAGGAAGATCTTGTCCGGCAGCCTTTTTGCTGTTTTTTCGAAATAATCAAAAATACTGGTCTGCATATGTTTACCCTGAACGCCCCTGCGGAAATAGTCCGCAGCCTACTCCTGATTCATGAAATACTCTTTAGCCAGCATGCCGTAGATGTCCACATCTACTATGCCGCGATTGTTCAGCATGGTCTGGCGTATGGTGCCCTCGTAGCGCATGGCGCACTTTCTCATGACCATGCCGGAGTGAACATTCTCCACGTCGTGCTTTGCGGCTACCCTCAGCACATGCACATTGGTAAAGAAAAAGTCCATTACTGCCATCATTGCTTCTGTAGTGTAGTACTGATGCCACCAGGGCTTTCCTATGCAGTAGCCTATCTCCACCTGCCCTACGGGATCGCTCACCCGTACGCCGGCTATGCTTCCTATGGGCTCACCTGTCTCCTTAAGGCAGATAGCCCACTGATAATAATCCGGGGACTTGTAGTTTTCAACCCACTGCTCAAGTATTTTTCTTGTGGTATCCACACTGTCGTGGGTCTGCCAGGAGAGATACTT
>JAFRWH010000095.1 GCA_017438085.1 Bacillota bacterium | reverse complement strand
CCACAGGCATCCTCGTCATATCCGGTTTGCCGTTGACGTTCAGCGGGATCTGGGGCATTTTCACAATGAATTCCGGGATCATAAAGCTCGTCAGGTTTTCGGAAAGCTCCTTACGAACCTGGGAGACCTTCAGATCCTTTTTGCTGGGAACGACATAGGCGATCATATAGGACAGCCCTTTCTCATCCGTAAAGGGACGGACGATGGCCTGCTCCACGCCGCTGCACTGGTAGAGCTTGGATTCCACCTCCATGACCTCCACGCGCTTGCCATAGATCATGATCTGGGTGTCCATGCGGTGCAAAAAACCAATGTTGCCGTCGGGCAGGATATATCCAAGATCGCCGCTGTGGTACATTCTGCTGCCATCTGGCTGCTGGGTATAGACCCTGCTCTTGCTTCCGGGAGCAGCGGTGCAGATGGAACAGTCAGAATAGATCTGCTCAAAGCCTTCCAGCTTCGAAGTATACTGCATTTCTGTCAGCACAAAATCGATGTGGGCTTCCTCCATCATGTAATGGATGCGCCCGATCGGGAAGCTGGGCTCGGCGGGAATGTACATTGCTCCTGTTTTCAATGCTGCTAGGATAGAGGCGATCATCTCGGCCCGGTGCCGCATCACGATCCCCACTGCTCGGGTGTTATCCGGAAAGCTGTCCGCGATCATGTCCACCATGGCAGACAGTTCCTTAAAAGTCAGAGTACGCTTGTTCTCGATGATGGCCGGAGCATCCGGCTGTTGCTTCACCATAGCGGTAAACATACCATAAACTGTATTTTCCATTCTCTTTTTTCTCCTTTATCTCACATTAATATCGCCTTGATGCCCTTTGCGCTTCTGAGTGCGGCATCTTTGAAATGATTTCCGGGATTCAGTTCCCAGGTCACATCAAGGCCGAGATGCGTGTAATGCGAGACGATCTGCTCGGTGTTATCCTGCACTGTTTTCAGGAAGTCGTTCCTGGTTTTTGCCTCATTATCCCCAATGGACAGATACAGCTTATCCGGGCTTTTTTCCATCTCGTGAGTCAATACATATTCCCTGAATTCCGGAAACCATAGGGAGCCGGACATGCTTGCTACCCTATCAAAAGCGTCACACCGATACATGGCATACAGCGCAAACAGCCCAGCCAGTGAATACCCCGCAATTCCGATAAAGCGTGGACTGCCATGGAGCATCGACCTGGCTTCCGGCAGGATCTTTGTCAGCAGCAGTTTCAGATAATCGTCCGCGCTGCCCGTACATGGAGTATCGTTCTCCGTAATTGGCGGACAGTACCATGGGGTCATATCGTGATCCCAGCTCAGATTGCTGACAACAAGCAGGCTGCAGTCCGGCGTATCTATTTCCTGCATCGCCTGTATGACAGACGCGCCTTCACCGGAATAGTTGTTCAGCAGAATGAGCGGGCTGTTATTCTCCTCGCTCTGGTACAGAGTGGCCTGCTTTCCACCTGTTTCAAAAGTCTTCGTAACCATCCTTGCCCCCTTGACAACAGACTGTACACTAATTATACTGTGTCTGAATTTTAAATCAAGTACGCAGAAATATCGTACATAGTACGCTGCGTGATACCGAGGTGCAGAATGGAAGACAAAAGGAAGTACATGTCCTATGAAGAGTATCTTGTAAAGGTCAAGGAAGGTATCGTGACGGAACAGGGCAACTGCCCCGTCACCCCCTTGCTTCTGATGCTCCAGGGAAAATGGAAGACTCAGGTGCTGTATGAGTTCTGTATCTATGACCGGGTGCGCTTTGGACAGCTGAAGAGGGATCTTCCCGGCATCACCAACACCATGCTGTCCAATACGCTGCGGGAACTGGAAGAAGACGGCCTCATCTTCCGGGAACAGTTCAATGAGATCCCGCCGCATGTAGAATACGGGTTTACAGAAATGGGGAAAGATCTTTTGCCTGTGTTCTACTCCATCATGGTCTGGGGTTTTAAGCATGAAAAAGATATTCCACAGTAATCAGTTTACATGCTGAGACAACTGAACAATTAAAAATGGCATCCTGCTTCCAGAATCTCTGGTGTCAGGATGCCATTTTGTATTCCTGCCT
>JAFRWH010000094.1 GCA_017438085.1 Bacillota bacterium | reverse complement strand
GGCGCTGCATGATGAACTTGACGAAGATGAAGAAGATGAGGAAGAAGAGCCGGACGAATATGTCTATGATTCCAAGCTTCATTGGGGAACTACAAATCTGCTTCACAGCTTTTTGTACCATAAGGGTGAAAAATACAGGTTTTCCGAGCATGGACCAGTAAGGAACTGGTTCCAGAAAAAGCTTTTCGGAAGCCACCGTTCACAGGAAAAGAGCCGAAGGGCTCTTGAAAAGGCTAAAAAAGATCATATAAAGTCCGAGGAAGAGTCAGGGCGCTTCTACGGGGATGATGCGACCTATAAGCGTTGGGAACATAATGGCGCCAGGAACTGGTTCCATGATAAATGGTACCATATGAAGAATGCCCACAGAAAGGCCGTGGACAGGTTCTATCACTACGAGGACGATTACCGTAAGATGCCCTGGTATAAGAGGGCAATCTGGTGCGTGAAGAATCCGCTGGCGCGGATAATGGTAAATTTCCCCAGGTCACGCTTCGGTACCCAGGCCAGGGAAAACTTGCTTGACAGGATGCGGAAACTGTACCGCCAGGCTATCAGCGAAGGAATCATTCCAAGGACGAAGCTTGGTGACTTGGATTATGATCCGTTAACCGGGATCGAGGGCTCCATGACACGGGCTTCTGAGTTAAAGCAGGCCGAGGCTGACGAGAAATTCAGGAATAAGCTTTCAGCGGAAGATATCGCAAAAAAGAACGGCGACCTGTTAAGGGTCGGCCGTGCGGGTGTCATGAGGCAGTTACTGATCATGAACAGGCAGAAAGACCTGCTCATGATGAGGAGTGTGTCAGAAGGGGTGGATCCCAATCAGGCAGTGCTGCTGTTTATGAAGGACGAGGGCATACGCACGTCATATATTAAGCATCTGGAAGGCTTAAGAAAGGCAGACTGGGAGATCGCGAAGCAGGATGCGGCCGCAGGCAAGGGGAAGATGCCTGATGAAGCGGATGATCCGGAAAAGAATCCCCTGAATATAGGAGACAGCGATGAAGATACTATAAAGCTTCTGGAGGCTGTAAACCGCCAGATGGGGATAGCGGAATCGCCGCTGCAGACACCGTCAAAATCAACTGAGGAGCTGGAAAAAGAGTTTGCGTTGGTGGAGGCTACAGAGCAGTCCAACTTTTATATTAATGTAGCCTCATATGGGTCACTGGTCCTGCAGAATGCCGGAGAGGTGTCGGATAGTCTTGCACCGTATGGCGGTACCCTCGGATTTGCGATCGGCGGAGGTGCTGCCCTTGGTAAGATATATGATGCTCTGGACAGGGCAAATAAGGCTGCGCAGAAGGGGGATAAGAGAGCGCAGCGGGACAGCGTCTTTGCCTTCGTACAGAATTTAAACGGATTTTATTATTCAGGCGTAAATAATATTTCAAAAATGAGCGGGATGTCATCAGGTCTGGCCGGGGCTCTTTTAGGGCCTTCAACGTCACTTACCGGAGCGATGGATGCCGTTAACGGCTGGCTGGCCCGTAATGATGTCAAGAATATCAAGAAGGAGATGGAAGCCTTAAAGGAGGAGCAGGAAGATAAGACAGCTCGTAAGTATAAGATGATAAATATGGCCGGGCAGACTGCCGACGCAGAGAAGGACAGACGCACGTGCCAGATGGTAAGCGGCTTTTTAAACACAGTAAGCGGCATTATGACAGCGAGCGGCGCCCTGTCTACGCTGGGGCTTGTAGTATATATCGCTGCGACCGGAGTGGGGATACTGGGCGGCGTGCTTGAGGAGGGCCAGCTAAAGGATAACAATGTTAAAAATGTCAATACGGAAATGGGGCTTGTGGAAAGACAGAGGCTGCTATGGGAATATTATCTGAAAAAGGGCGGGCAGCCTAATGAGTACACAAGAGGCATCACAAAGAGGGCTGTCCTTATGGAGGAAGGCTTTGAAAAGGGAACAAGGAAACAGGGGGCGATCCAGCAGCAGGTAAGCTATGCCCAGAAGATCACTGATAATCTTAATTCGGATAATCCGGATCCTGCTTATCTCAAGCTTGTAAAGGCCATGCGGATAGATAAGGGCAGGGATAATATGTACCACATGGAGGTTATACTGAAGTATCTGGGCATGGATACCAAGAATGTGGCCAGGGATTTCCTTGAATCTACTTCGGATAATGAGTTTAAGGATGCGGCTGCAAGGCTTTCAAAGCGGAATGAGCTGATCAAGAGTGAGCTGAAGAACTCTCTGGGCAAAGGAAGGACTCTGGTTGGCGAAGATATTGTGGAAAGAGCCAGACGGCTAAAACAGAGCTCAAGG
>JAFRWH010000093.1 GCA_017438085.1 Bacillota bacterium | reverse complement strand
GCGTTCTGATTCTTGGGGAATGCGATGACCTGACGAATGTCGTCTGTTCCGAGAAGCAGCATGCAGAGTCTGTCCAGTCCGAAGGCCAGTCCGCCGTGGGGAGGCGCTCCGTAGCTGAAGGCTTCGATAAAGAAACCGAATCTGGTCTTAATATCTTCCTCTGAAAGCTTCAGGACTTCGAATATCCTGCGCTGCAGGGCTCTGTCGTGGATACGGATGGAGCCGCCGCCGGCCTCGTAGCCATTGATGACTATGTCGTAAGCATCAGCGTAGATCTTGTCCAGTTCGCCGGTCTCAAGATAGTGGATATGCTCCTTCTTGGGAGATGTGAAAGGATGGTGCATTGCCTGATATCTGCCCTCTTCCTCTGACCACTCGAACATGGGGAAGTCGGTCACCCAGAGCAGTTTGAAATCGTTGGGGTCAAGAAGCCCCAGCTTTGAAGCCATATCTCTTCTGAGGAAGCCCAGAGAAGCCCAGACGATCTCCTTTTTGTCTGCTACTATAAGGATAAGGTCGTTAGGCTTGGCATCGAATTCGGCAACTATCCTTCCAAGCTCCTCCTGGCTGAAGAACTTGGAGACTGAGGATTTGATCTCTCCCTCCTCAACTCTTATCCAGACCATGCCTTTAGCGCCGAAGGTCTTTACATTTTCAGTGATCTTATCTATGTCCTTGCGTGAGAACTTGTCAGAATATCCATTTATGTTAACTCCCATGACTTTACCGCCTGAAGCAAGCGCATTTGTAAATACGCCGAAGTCACAGTCCTTAACTATATCGCCCAGATCGTGAAGTTCAAAGCCAAAACGGAGGTCAGGCTTATCGGAGCCGAAGCGGTTCATAGCTTCATCCCATGTGAGCCTCGGAAGCGGAGTTTCGATATCTATGCCCCTCATCTCCTTGAAAAGCTTCTTAAGGAAACGCTCCTGGATATCCAGTATGTCTTCCTGTTCAACAAAGGACATCTCAAGGTCTACCTGAGTAAATTCAGGCTGTCTGTCAGCTCTCAGATCCTCGTCTCTGTAGCACTTTGCGATCTGAACATAGCGGTCTGTGCCTGCAATCATCAGCAGCTGCTTGAAGATCTGCGGAGACTGCGGCAGAGCGTAGAATTTTCCGGGATTAACGCGGCTGGGCACCAGATAGTCCCTTGCGCCTTCCGGAGTAGGCTTTGCGAGCACAGGAGTCTCGACCTCTATAAAGCCATTCTCATAGAAGAAATTGCGAATGACATGATACATCTTGCTACTGAAGGCCAGAATGTTCTGCATCATAGGCCTTCGGAGGTCCAGATATCTGTATTTAGGGCGAAGCTCGCCCGAAACGTTGTCGTCATCTTTGATGTAGATGGGAGGCGTATCGGACTCGGAATAGATGCTAAGATCCTGAGCCACTATCTCAATGCTGCCGGTATCCAGCTTATCGTTTTTTGATTCTCTTTCGCGTACTATGCCGGTAATGCCGACGGAATATTCGCTTCTGAGCTGAGCTGCCTTTGCGATGACTTCGTTGGAGCTGCCGTCGCCGAATACCACCTGCACTATGCCGCTTCTGTCGCGGATGTCAGCAAATATAAGGCCTGCGCCCATGCTGCGGCTCTTCTGAACCCATCCGTTGACTGTAACTGTCTGTCCTATATTCGATTCTCTTAAAGTCCCGCAGTAATGGGTCCTCTTAAGTAAACTGTCCATTTTTGATCCCTCTTAATAATTTCGATCCCTATTTTATTTCTTCAAAAGCCTTTTCTATAAGCATTTCGGTTTGTGTCGAATTCTTCATGTCGCGAAGCTGAACCACGCCTCTTGCAAGCTCGTCGTCGCCGATGACCATGCACCAGGAAGCCCCCAGGCGGTCTGCATACTTGAGCTGAGCCTTAAGTCCCCTGCCGCATACATCGACAATAGCCTTCTTGCCGGCCTTTCTTAGTTCGGCGCCAAGCTGAAGAGCCTTAGTCTGAGCAGCGCTGCCCATGGCTGCAATGAATACATCGCACTCATCAGGTTCGGGTATTTCCACGCCGCAGGCTTCAAGCGTGATGAGCAGTCTTTCGATACCCATGCCGAAACCAACACCGGCAGTTGAAGGACCGCCTATCTCTTCCACCAGATTGTCATAGCGTCCGCCGCCGCATATGGTGGACTGAGCGCCCAGCTTGTCGGAGATGAACTCGAACGCAGTCTTGGTATAGTAATCCAGGCCTCTTACGATGCCCGGATCTATCTCATAAGCGATGCCAAGAGCATCAAGATCCTTCTGAAGCTCTTCAAAGGCATTTCTGCAGTCATCGCAGAGATAATCCGTTATCTTGGGAGCCCCAACAAGGTATTTCTGATCATCCGGATCCTTGCTGTCAAGAATGCGCATGGGATTGGTCTCAAAGCGCCCCTGAGATGTCTCGCAGAGCTTGTCGAGATTTGGTCTGATAAAGTCCTGCAGAGCCTTTCTGTACTCGGCGCGGCACTTAGGACAGCCTATGCTGTTGATGTACAGCTTAAAGCCGTCAACTCCGCAGCCCGTAAGGAAATCGTTGGCAAGAGAAATGACCTCGGCATCGGCCATCATGGACTGAGAGCCGAAGACCTCAATGCCGAACTGGTGGAACTCTCTCTGTCTGCCCTTCTGCATCTTCTCATACCTGTAGCAGGGAGTGATGTAGAAGTATTTGGCGGGCAGCTGGCCTGCATAGAGCTTGTTTTCGATAAAGCTTCTTACAACGCCTGCTGTGCCCTCCGGCTTCAGAGTAAGACTTCTTTCAGCGATCTCGAAGGTATACATTTCCTTCTGGACTATATCAGTAGTCTCTCCTACGCCTCTCTGGAACAGCTCGGTGTGTTCAAAAACAGGCGTTCTGAACTCTTTATAACCGTATTTTTCACAGGTCTGTTTAAACCTGTCCTCAAGCCACTGCCATTTATAGCTTTCCTGCGGCAGTATATCTTTTGTTCCCTTTGGAATATTAATCATTTAAGGCTTCTTCCTTCCTTTGGATCATTTCATCTATCCGGTCTATGTAGATCTGGTAATTGGACACATTTGGTATCCTGTTAAGCTTCTGTGTTCTTGAAGCGTAATATATCTTGGATATGGCACCCGCACCCATGGCGAGTATGGTCTGGTTCTCTTCCATGATGCGGATATTGTATAGGCTTGCGGTGCCCGGCAGAGCGTAGCCTACATTTTCAAAGTTTCCTGTCTGCTGTTTCTGCCTATAGAGGTAATAAGGCTCGTAGGATGCCTCTCTGAGGCTCTCAGCTCCTCTCTGAAGCATTTTTCTGACCTTTTCGCCCTGATTATAGTTGTAGCCCGGACTCTCTTCTATGAGCCTGCTGGCGCGTTTTACGGCCAGAGTGTGAACTGTGATGTTCTGAGGCCCAAGAGCGATGACCTTGTCCAGACTGTCTGCAAAATCTTCAGGTTCTTCCTCCGGCAGACCTGCTATAAGGTCCGCATTGATGATGGGTATGCCTGCTTTTTTAGCAAGTCCGAAGGCTTCCACTATCTGCTGCGGAGTATGGCTGCGGCCGATAAGCTCCATCGTCCTCTGTTTCATTGACTGCGGATTTATGGATATGCGCCCTGCCCCGCAGTCCTTTATCATCTGAAGCTTGGCTTCTGTGATAGTATCAGGCCTTCCGGCTTCAACGGTGAATTCCTTTGTGAACTCACTGCTGCCATCTCTGATGAAGGCGTTCTTAACATGCAAAAGCAGCCTCTCAAAGTCTTCCTCATCCAGGCTCGTGGGAGTGCCCCCGCCGATGTATACAGATTCGGCAAAGAGACCCTTATTCTTCATTATATCCGAAACTTTCGAAATTTCATCAAAAAGTGCTGCAAGATATTTTACTGAAGCATCTTTTGTTATCTTATTGGATGTGAATGAACAATAAAGGCATCTTGTAGGACAAAAAGGAATGCCAATATATACTCCGATAGCGTTGGGACGGCTGTCCTGAAGAACGGTCTGCTGCACTCTGTGCACATCCCTTAAGAGTGCAAGCTTGCCTTCTGACAGGTAATAATCGTCTTTCAGCTTCCGTTCTGCCTCTGTCTGACCGTACTGCTCACAGAGCATATTGTAGAGCTTTCCGGGGCGAACGCCCGTAAGGATTCCCCAGTCCAGTTCCTTCCCGGTCTCCTTTGCAAGAAATCCGTAAAGATCCCGCTTCATCCGGTTTTTGTCAGCTGAAGGAATCCTGTATACAGGCTCGGGGTCCTGTCCCAAAGGCATCCTCCCATCCAACACGCTTTCGCTCGTTGATGGGTGCCCTCCTTTGGGCCACCCCTCGCCGCCTGCATGATAATCCGCATCTTCTGCAATAAACTCGAATTCGTCTGCGGGAGCAAACATGCGGGCCAGCTCGGAAAGCTCGAATTTATCTTTTTCAGTTGGGACCTGAATTCTAAACAAAAGGATTGTACCTCTTCTCG
>JAFRWH010000001.1 GCA_017438085.1 Bacillota bacterium | reverse complement strand
TAGAGGCCGAAAAGATACCTTCGCTTCGGATGTGGGAAGGCGACCCCTATTTTCTTAAACCGCTGCTAGCAGGCCGCACAGAAATAAACCTGCGGCTTGAATACCACGGCGACAAACTTGTAAAAGTCACAGAAAGGATCGGTAAAATGACTATCGAAAACGCCATAGAACAACTTATGCAGCTTCAGGCGAAAATGTCCGCCTATAACCACGCCATGGGCGTCATCTACTACGACGGTGTCACAACAGCGCCTAAAAACACCGCCGCAAATCGCGGCCACAGCCTGTCCATCCTCAGCGAGGAGGCCTACAAGCTGTCCACCTGCAAAGAGACCGAAGAGCTGCTGAACTATCTTGATGAAAACAAGGCTCAGCTGGATGAAAAACAAGCCCGCATGGTGGAAGTGCTGATCAAGGACCAGAAAAACATGGCTAAAATACCCATGGACGAGTATGTCGCTTACCAGAAACTGCTGAATGATGCGGAGGATGTGTGGCACAGAGCCAAAGAAAACAGCGATTTTGAGCTTTTCCGTCCCTATCTTGAGCAGATCTTCGATACTCATAAGCGCTTCGCGGGCTACATCGCCCCCGAAAAAGATCCTTACGATTACTGGCTTGGCGAATACGAAGACGGCGTTGACAGAGCTTACTGCGACGAGTTCTTCGGCAAGGTCAGGAGCCGCCTGGTGCCCCTGCTCAAGGCCATCTCGGAGAAGCCTCAGGTGGACGACAGCTGGCTTACCGGCTGCTTCCCCATCGACAGGCAGGATCAGCTTTCCCACTATCTTATGAAGCTTCAGGGCCTTGATGAAGGCCATGTGGGGCTTTCGACTACCGAGCATCCCTTCACCACAAGCCTGGGTTCTCACCACGACGTGCGCATCACGACACACTACAGCGAATTCAACTTTGTGAGTTCCATGTACAGCGTCATCCACGAAGGCGGCCACGCTCTGTACGATTCAGGCTGCGCAGACGACCTGGCCTACACGGCGCTGGATGGCGGTGTCTCCATGGGAATCCACGAGAGCCAGAGCCGCTTCTACGAAAATATCATAGGCCGCAGCCGCGCCTACTGCACCCACGTCTGGCCTAAGCTCTGCGAACTCTTCCCCCAGCTGGCAGGCCACACTGCCGAGGACTTCTACAGAGCAGTCAACAAGGCTCAGCCCAGCCTGATCCGCACCGAAGCTGACGAGACCACCTACTGTCTGCACATCATGGTCCGCTACGAGCTGGAAAAGAGAGTAATGGCAGGCGAACTGGAAGTAAAGGATCTGCCCGCGGAGTGGAACAGGCTCTACAAAGAGTACCTCGGAGTTGATGTTCCCAATGATGCGCAGGGGCTGCTTCAGGATGTTCACTGGGCCGGCGGCATGATAGGGTATTTCCCCTCATACGCCCTTGGCAGCGCCTATGGCGTCCAGTTCCTCGCGAAGGCAAAAGAGTCCATCGATGTGGAGAAATGCGTTCTGGAGGGCAATCTGGAGCCTCTGAACGCATGGAATAAGGAGCACATCTGGAAGCATGGTTGTCTCTACAAGCCCGGCCAGCTTCTGCAGAGAGTACTCGGCGGAAAATTCGATCCGGAGCCCTATATCTGCTATCTGGAGGAGAAGTGTAGGGACATTTACGGGCTGTAGATCTGAAGTCCTCATCAGGAGGCCGGCCGCGGGCAGACTTCCATATAAACACAAGAAAAACGCAGAGTCCAGTGGGCTCTGCGTTTCTGATCGCAAATAGTCGTTCTTTAGAACTACTTTACCAGCTTTCCGAGGATGTTAGCTACGGTGCTGATGGTGTCCAGTGTGCTGTTTGCGCTCTGCTTTTTCTTCTTGCCTGTGGTCTGTGTGCCATTTGCCATGTTCATGAGGCCGATAACGTCGCCGATGTCGATGCCGTCAGCGAGATTGACGCTGGGGCCTGCAGGCTTGCTGCTGCCGCCGAGAAGCGCTCCAAGAAGTCCGGAAACATCGCCTGCATTTGCAGTGCTCTGAACGGACTGGACCTGCTTCTTGTTCTTAGCCTTCTTCTGTCCGGTAACATTGCTCAGAAGAGCCTGACCCAGCATGCTCATGATAAGAGGTGCTGCAGCGCTGAGGATGGCATTGGTCTTAGCCGGAGAAACATTTGCCTGCTGAGCGACCTGAGCCTCCACCTGCTGAGTCTGACCGCCGAGAAGGTGCTGAATGATCTTGGCACCGTCATCAAGGTCTACATTCTGCATGAAGGAGCCGATATCGCTGGTGTCGACCTGAGCGTGATCGGTCAGAGCCTGAGTAAAACCCTGCGCAGTCTGCTGGTTCTGGGACTGCTGAAGAGCTCCGCCAAGCAGTGAGGGTAGTGCAGCGGAGAGAACATTGGTGACATCCTGATTGGAAGTGTTGGTCGCCTGGCCCATTCCGCTTACAGCGTTATTGGAAAGCATTGCGCCAAGAAGAGAAGTGATATCCATAATTATTTATCCTCCTGATTATCTGATCCCGGGCATTTTCCGGGACGGTTGCGAACAAATTCATTAACATATAAATTATAAAGCCTTGAAAAACAGCCGTCAACGCATTTTTCAGGCCTTAGCCAAATGCATTTTTATAATTGTTTCAAACCACTTTCATATCCTGCCCCAAAGCATTTTCCGGACAAAGCTATTGACCTTCACAGCCGAAGTGATATAATATTTTGGTCAACTGAATACGGTCTGTTAGCTCAGCTGGGAGAGCACCTGGGTCACAACCAGGGTGTCACAGGTTCGAGCCCTGTACAGACCACCATTACAAAAGGACTCCGTCAGGGGTCCTTTTGTAATGCGTAAGATCGATCAGAGCTCGGACCTGCGAAGGCGTGAGCGTGGTGAGAACGTCCGGTTGACGTTCGAACAGCGAGCGGTCGAGCGCGACCGAGTGGGGAGCGCGAGAAAATTCAGCCGGGGTTGGAGCCCCGGCGTGAGCCCTGTATAGACCACCATTAAAAAAGCCTGCAAGATCAACGCTTGCAGGCTTTTCTGTTTGCTATCCGAACAATTCTCTTGCTTTTGCCATTCTCTCGACGATATGCACTCCGAAGGGGCAGCGGGTCTCGCAGCTGCCGCAGCCTATGCAGTCGTTTGCGTTTACGCTCAATGCATGATAGTGCTCACGAATGCTTTCGGGCACCTCAGGCTGCATGGTCGCAAGGTCGTAATACTTGTTGACCATGGCGATATCGATATCCATTGGACAAGGCTTGCAGTGATTGCAGTACATGCACTTGCCGCTGAAGGCATGCTTTGGCGCACTGGCAAGAACGCTTGCATAGTCCCTTTCTTCGTCAGAGGCATCGCTGTAGCGGGCAGCCTCAGCAACCTGCTCGGGAGCGGAGAAGCCCGCCATCACGGCGCAGACCCCGGGCCTTGTGAGCGCGTAGTGGAGGCACTGTATAGGAGTAAGCGCCACGCCAAAGGGAGAATCCTCCGCCTTGAACAGCCTGCCTCCGGCAAAGCCCTTCATTACGGTGATGCCTATATCATTCTGCTCGCAGGTCTTGTACAGCTCTGCCCTGTCGGGATCGATCCCGGCCCAGCTTTCTTCGTACTGACCCTCAAAATAATCGTTGATGTTTTCTGTAGCCGGCCTGAGATCAAAGGCAGGGTTTACGGAGAAGAGCATCATCTCGATCTCCCCGGAGAGAGCCGCCTTTATACCGACCCTGGGATTGTGGGTGCTGAGTCCCACGTGCTTTATCTTCCCCTCGGCCTTAAGCTGATGCACGTATTCGATGAACGGACCGGACACTATGCTGTCCCACTCGGCCTCCTCATCCACGAAATGTATCATGCCAAGATCAATATAGTCTGTGCCGAGCCTTGCAAGAAGATCCTCAAAGGCCGGAACTACCTTATCCATTTCTCTGGTGCGCACATACTGGCCGTCCTGCCAAGTGGAGCCGATATGGCCTTGTATATACCAGCGGGAGCGGTCCTCCTTTATGCACTCGCCTATATTCGAACGCACATTGGGCTCGGACATCCAGCAGTCAAGTATGTTGATGCCCTGTGCCTCGCATTCCTTTATGATGGCCCTGCAGCTCTCAAGATCCATGCGCTCCAGCCATTCTGCACCGAAGCCAACCTCGCTGACCATAAGGCCGGTCTTTCCAAGTCTTCTGTAATTCATTGATTCCCTCTCCTTTGCTCTATTCTGTGCATGCACTCCGCAGGTCCTCTGAACAGGGTGTCCTACAGGCTCTCAATAAACCTCATGAACGCTTTTCTGCCCTCCGGCGTGCATTTGAACACACCTGCGTTTTCCAGGATCTTCACGAATACCTGCCCCATTTCATCCTGCAGCAGCTTCTCCAGCTCGCTGTCCGAAAGCGCTGCGGTATTGCCCCGTCTGGCCTTTATCTCCTCCAGCCAGGGCTCGTGGATGGCAAGCTCCGGCCTTTCGCCTCTGGCGATGTCACCCTTAAGATAGGCCTTCATCAGCTCCAGCTCGGTGTTAAGCCGGGCTGGCAGGATAGCAAGTCCCATGACCTCGATCAGCCCGATGTTTTCCTTCTTGATGTGATGATATTCGCTGTGGGGATGGTAAACGCCCAATGGATACTCCTCGGTGGTTATGTTGTTCCGAAGCGCCAGATCCAGTTCGAACAGTTCTCCCCGTTTCCTTGCGATAGGCGTTATGGTGTTGTGAGGCTCGCCATCAGTCTCAGCGAAGATGAAGGCCGCTTCATCCGTGTAGCCGCGCCACTCCTTAAGGATGTGCTCCGCCAGGTCGATAATATCCTTCGGATCCTCCGCGCTGAGCCTTATCACCGACAGAGGCCAGTTTACTATGCCGGCCCGGACCTTTTCAAAGCCGGGAACTGTGAATTCCCTCTCCAGGCCCGCTTTTTCCATTGCGAAGGTGTATCTTCCGCCCTGGAAATGGTCGTGAGAGAGAATGGAGCCGCCTACGATAGGCAGATCCGCGTTGGAGCCCAGGAAATAATGCGGAAACTGCTCCACAAAGGAGAAGAGTTTCTCGAAAGTCAGTCTTTCGACCTTCATGGGCTCGTGTTTGCTGCTAAGAACTATGCAGTGTTCGTTGTAATAAACATAGGGTGAATACTGAAAACCCCAGGGCTGCCCACAGATCTCTATTGGTATGATGCGATGATTCTCCCTGGCGGGGTGGTTCATGCGGCCTGCATAGCCTTCATTCTCCATGCAGAGCTGGCACTTGGGATAGGAAGAAGCCTTGGCCAGCTTGGCTGCAGCAATAGCCCTCGGGTCCTTCTCCGGCTTGGACAGATTTATGGATATGTCGATGTCACCGTAGGGGCTGCTGACAACCCACTTCTTATCCTTTGCGATGCGGTCCCTGCGGATGTAATTGGTATCCTGGGCAAAGCCGTAGAACCAGTCAGTAGCGGCTTTCGGGTCCTCTTTATAGAGCGAATCAAACTTTTCGATAACATGCGATGGGCGGTCGGTCACAAGTCCCATGAGCCTGGTGTCGAACAGGTCCCGGGAGGTGATGTCGTCATTCACCATCCCTCTGGATACTGCGTCATCCGTCAGAGCTTCAAGTATCTCATTCAGCTTTGCATCGGTTTCGGAGCCCGCATCCTCCTGCATTTCATCCAGCCCCATGGTCATCAGGATCTGATTCACGGTGTAACGGCGGTCTGAGTGCTCTATAAGCCCCTTTTCTATTGCATAATCTGCCAGCGCATTGATATACTTATATACAGACATTGATCTTTTCCCTTCTTAACTCAAAAATAGCTGTGATTTAGTATATCACATATTATCAGCACCATGGACTATATATTTGCATACGACTCCCCGCTGGGCGGCATTACAATGGCATCCGACGGCAAAAGCTTGACTGGGCTTTGGTTCAATGACCAGAAATATTTTGCATATACCCTTAACAAGGACCATATAAAAAAGCTGCTGCCTGTGTTTGAACAGACAGTGCTGTGGCTCGACATATATTTCAGTGGCAAAGAGCCCGGATTTGAACCGGAGCTGACACTTCAGGGCAGCGAATTCAGGCAGTCAGTCTGGAGGGTGCTGCGGGATATACCCTATGGAAAGACCATAACTTACGGTGACATCGCTGAAATTATCGCTGAAGAAAAAGGGCTTCCCCACATGTCTGCTCAGGCGGTGGGCGGCGCGGTTGGACACAACCCCATATCGATCATAGTCCCCTGCCACAGGGTCATAGGAGCTCATGGCAGCCTGACAGGCTATGCCGGCGGCATCGATAAAAAGATCCGTCTGCTGCAGCTTGAGGGAGCGCTCTGCGGTTAAACAAGTGTAAGCATATAAAAAGACGGGACTGACCCGTCTTTTGATTGCAGTATGTTTTGGTAGCTTTAAAGCAATACTCCCCGGACCTCCAGAATAGCCTGGACCCTTGATACATCAGCCCTGCCGTCCCTTGAATAGACCGCTGCAGCTGCTCCGGCGGCCTGTCCCGTCACGAAAGCCGTACCCATTACCCGCAGGCTCGCAAGAGCCAGAGGATCGCAGGAGATATTCCGCCCTCCGGCGAAAAGATTGTCCAGATCTGCGCTTTCCAGAGCACCAAGGGGGATATCGAAATAATCATCCTCCTTCATTTCCCTGTAGACCGTTTCCGGACCTTTATGTATCTCTGCCGGCCAGCAGCCTCTGCCCACCCGGTCCTCGCACTTCCGGCAGCTCAGAACGTCCTCTCCGCTTATGGTCTGCCTGCCTTTCATTCTCCGCGCTTCTCTGAGCCCCGGAACAGGAGCGGTAGCCCGAAGCTCTGAGTTTTCAAATCCTTCAGTGTATTCTCTGAAAGCTTTGGCATAGCTCTGGCTTTTCCGCCGCAGCTCAAGGGTCATCCTCGTTAATGACGGCCCGTCAAGCCCCTTCAGCTCCGCTGAAGGAATCGTAATATATCCGAAATCATCGGCGGGCTGCTTGTCCGCCACACATTTTTCCTTATCAAGATATGGAATACCGGCTTCCTTGGCTTTGATTATCCCCTTCTGATACACCTCGTAAGGTATCTCGCAGCGTGGTATATGTTCAAACAGGCAGGCCAGTGATGCCATCTGAACCTTGCCATCCTCATCTCCCCACTCCGTATCCAGTCCGGCCATGTGAAGAAGATTTCCGTTGCCGGTGCAGTCAACAAAGGCCTTAGCCAGGACTCTGATCTGCTCCTCGTCATCCATTATGATGACCGACTTTAACAGTCCATTTTCTGTTTCAGCGCTTATAAGGCTGGTAAAGAGCCTGAAGTCCACATCTGATGCCTCAAGAAGCTCATCAAAAGCCAGCTTCAGGGCTTCAGGATGCAGTCTTATTGATGAATTACCGCTGGAGGATATCACGTAGGAAGTATCCTCTCCGTAGCTTCTGAGTTTCTGAAGGACCTCTTCGCCCACGCCAAAGACCATCTGCTGCGGCACCTTGCCCTTGGTGTGAAAGCCGCAGTAGGCCGCGATCCAGGAGTTCGTTGCCTCTCCGCCGAAACATCCGCCGCGCTCCACAAGAAGCGTGGATGCACCTGCCCTGCTTGCCGCAAGAGCAGCTGCCACACCTGCACTTCCGCCGCCTGCAACCACCACATCGTATTCAAGTGTCTTCATTGGTCGATCTCCCTGTACTTATTTTCCCTTCTTAACGGATCCGTAGCATTATATCATTTTTATGCGATGATTTACAGCAGAAAGAAGCTGCTGCGGCTGCCATCCATACAGTCCGGCACGTTGACAAACAGATTCTTTCAACATAGACTGGAAACATAACTGCAGAATTGCAGATCAACAGTTACCGCACCCGGAAGGAAATCTTATGAGAATAATAAATACATCTACAGAATTATTATCTGCCTACGAAAATGGCAGCTTCAGTCTCCCTCTTTGGGAAGCATACATGGATAAATACGTGCCCGGGGCGAAGGAACTCTGCCTTGAAGATATGAATTCTGTCATTAATGCAGGCTTTTCATGGGAAAATGACTTCCTGCCGGTACTGAATGCTGTCGTTCAGGATACGGAAAAGAGAACTGAAGCGATCCGGTCCTTTATAACTGTTACTGAACATCTGGATGAGAAGATCCGGAGCCGCTTCGGAAGGGTTCCGGAGGCTGATATCATCCTTTACCTTGGACTTTGCAGCGGCGCAGGCTGGGTCACCCCGGTAAACGGCAAGACAAGCATTCTGCTCGGGATCGAAAAGATAATGGAGTTGAACTGGTGCGATGTCAATGCAATGACAGGCCTCATCGTTCACGAGATGGGGCATGTTTATCAGGCTCAGTACGGAGTTCTGGACAGAAAGCCGGAACAGCTGCCCGACCAGTTCATCTGGCAGCTGTTCACCGAAGGAATAGCAATGGTATTTGAGCAGGAGATGGCCGGGGATCCTGAATATTTCCACCAATATTCATCTGAATGGAAGAACTGGTGCGACCGCAATGCGGAAAGGATAAGACATGCCTTTTCAGATGATCTGAAAACCATGACCCACGAAAACCAGCGCTATTTCGGCGACTGGGTACAGTTCGAAGGACACGGCGACACCGGTTACTATCTTGGTGCCCGCTTCGTACGCTTTCTACTTGAAACTGACAGCTTTGACAATATCATCAGCTATGATATCGAAACCGTTAAGGAAGGCTTTGGGCGTTTTCTCCAGTTTCCGCTTTAAAATCTCTTTGGGAAAAAGACTGGCAATTATTTATCTCAGTACGATTCGAAAACATAGTCAGCCAGTTCTGTAAGAAAGTTGTCCTGATGGTATATCAGTATATGAATAACAGACTTGTTCAAACTATAGTAATTTCAATGGCTCCCGGCACATATTTAAACTTCTATCTATGCGTCCGCAGTATCCTAACGAAAGATACTGTTTCGGGATCACTTATTGAATCCCGATCCATATGCCTGTATCATGCATTGATGCATTCTCCACGCTTTTATAAAAGCTTTGTGCCTCATCGTTATTCGCCGTCAACGCGATAAGCACGCCTACGCTTTGCTCCTTGCATTTTTCCCTTAGCGCACTCAACAAAGCCTGCGCCACTTTACAATGTCTTTCGCTTTTCAGTACGCAGATCCAGTCCATGTAAGCGCTGAAGCAGGAAGCATCACTTCTGCTGCTGATGAGAGAGGCGTCGATCCTGCCGATCACTTTATCTTCTTTCACAGCGATAAATGACAATGCTGTATTGAACCGTTCGTCCTCAAAACTCTGCTCCAGATGCTTTCTGTATGCTTCATCTGGTTCCCAGTAATAAGTATCAGGTTCCTGCTCTCTCAACTCACGCTCAAAAGCAATCACCCTGTCAATGTCATCTTTTTCAAACTCTTTTACATTAAACATATTGATCTCTCCAACCGGAATCGTCTTCTACTTCTCCTGTTTTGCGTATGATGCATAGCACCATTTCGCGATCTCTGCAATAAGTCTTTCCGGTAGATCACGATCATGTGGAAGCCGGATAGTTCCTTTGCTGACTTCAAAATCAGTCAGTTCATCCGCGAAAGCAGTCACTGCTTCATCGCCCGGGTAAAGACCAATATGCTTCCTGAAGGAAGCAAAATGTATCAGATTCTTTCCCTTCCAGAAAGTAGGCATTGACCATGATATTCTTTCTTCCGCATCCGGAATTGCTTCATGGATAATGGAGCGCAGCTGTTCCAGCCTCGGCCTGAGCGATTCTTCCTGAGTGGTAATATACTCATCAATCGTCTGTGGCTTTATACAGTAATGATCCTGATTCATTTTACTGAATTCTCTGCCGCATTTTGGGCATTTCCAAGTCATCGTTTTACCTCCACAAGCCGGAATCTGCATATCTCTTAATCGGAATATCCCGAATTAGAATCATAAAACACTCACATAAACACCGATCTGCCGAACTCTTTACTGATCTGAACTTTCTCCTGGTGTATGATCTGAGATCATTTTGGAAACCAATCCTTCGTATCCGAGATTTTCCAAAAGTTCTTTCGCTCCATCTTTTCCGTATAACTCCATAGCAATTCCCATATTAATAATGATCTCTTTTCTTTCAGCCAGACTCTCTTCTGAAGGATCATCTTTGTATTGACTTGAGT
>JAFRWH010000092.1 GCA_017438085.1 Bacillota bacterium | reverse complement strand
CTTCTACATGACCGCATTCGCGGACTACGCCGGATATCTGAAAAACATCCCGTCCGGCAATCAGATCTGGCAGCTTAAGGAGCTCTTCGAGTGCATCGCACTGGTAGGCTTCGTGTTCTTCATCATCGGCGTTGCATCCCTGTTCCTTGAGCTCCCGTTCTTCAAGCTTTCAAAGAGCGGCGAGATCGAGCTTCAGAAGAAGGCAGAAGGCGGCGCAAAGATCGCAGGCATAATCATCACGATCATAGCCATACTTCTTCCGGCGATATTCTTCACGCCTCTTATGGACGGCGGCGCAGGAAGCCCGTCTGTCATGATCCTGTTCTATGCGGGCCTTGTTGCTGTAGTTGGCGGCATAGTTGCCATCATCGTCGGCGCTGCAAAGAAGAATAAGAAGCTCATCCCGGGCGGATGCTGCCTTGCTGTCAGCGGAGCTCTTCTGGCTCTCGTCGCCAAGACCGGCGTCTACGACAACAACGCAGTATTCACAGCCATCGGCCTCAACAGCATTGCTTACTGGACCATGAACTGCGCACTGATCGCAATGGTCATCATGAGCGCTGTATTCGTCTGCATCAAGGCTAAGGCAGGCGCTACGCTTTCCAGCTACGGAATAGTGTTCAAGCCCATGACCATAGTCGCATCCATCTGCACAGCCATAGTCACCTACGTGATCTCCTATGCTCTGCTCTTCCTCATGGATGCAATATTCAAGGCAGACTTCAGGATCTGGACCTTCGCGTTCAAGACCTTCGACGGAAACATCGCAGGCGCCATACTCCAGTACCTGCCGACCTTCCTGCTCTTCTACGTGGTGTCCACGATCTCGATCATCATCAACACCAATACCGAAGGCGCAAAGGGATTCAAAGGATACCTCCTGGCTATGGCTCTTAACGCAGGCGGAGCTCTCCTCTGGACCATCATCCAGTACGTGTCCCTGCAGAGCTCCGGCGTTGCATGGCAGCCTGGTTCGGCTCTGTCCGGAATCATGATCATAGCTATGATCCCGACTCTTGCCATCGCAGCCATTATCTCAAGGAACCTGTATAAGAAGACCGGAAACTTCTGGCTTCCGGGCATACTCAATGCTCTGCTCATGACCACAATGGCCATAGCAAACACCATGGTTGCCAACAAGCCGTTCTAAACGCAGTTAAAAGAATACGGGAAAGGGGCCTTTATCTGGGCCCTTTTTCTTTTCCACATAATTGTGAAGCGGCCCGGGCGCATAAATAGAATATAAGGCTTGCGTCTTACCGGAAAGTTGATATACTATCAGTAAGCAATAGCTAACATTCTTTTTATGGAGGGCGAAATGAGTTTTAAAAAGGTGATTGCGCTGCTTATGTGCGCGCTGCTGATCGTTTCCTGCCTTGCAGGCTGCGGAAACAAGAACGCGTCTCTTAAGGACGGAGATTACACAGTTGATGTGAAATTTGAAGGAGGATCAGGAAAGGCAAAGATCGAAGGTCCCGCAACGCTGCATGTCAAGGACGGAAAGATGACTGCCACTGTCAAGTGGACCAGCGACAAGTACGACTACATGAAGGTCGGAGACGAAAAGATAATGCCTGACAGCACCGAGGGCGGATCGGTATTCACCATACCGGTACCCAAGCTCGGAGAGGCTTTCAAGGTGATAGGCGATACAGTCGCCATGAGCACGCCCCACGAGATAGAGTACACGATAACGCTCACGCTTCAGAAGTAAAGCAAGGGAGCCCGAAAAGGGCTCCCGTTTCTTTATGCGTTATTCGTTTCTTTGCGCGTTGCCGGGTGGCTGGCCTGGCCTTACATTTCCGTAGCTTCAGCAAGCTGTATATCCGGGAAGCGTTCTTTAAAGAAGTTCAGCGTGAATACATTCGGGAAGAGCAGCAGAGGCCTTTCAAAGCGGTCGAAGACCAGCAGAGTGCGGCTGTCTGCCGCTTTTTTTACTGCTTCCATATCCGGGTCTTTGATCCAGCGCGCAACTTAAAAGTCCAGATTCTCCATGCGGAGGGGCGCGTTGTACTCGTTTTCCAGGCGGTACTGGAAGACTTCGAACTGCAGCTGTCCGACAGCGCCGATGACGACTTCGTTATACTCGTTGTGAT
>JAFRWH010000091.1 GCA_017438085.1 Bacillota bacterium | reverse complement strand
TCTCAGGACAACGAAAAGAGAGCAGTTGACTGCGGTTACTGGCATCTCTACAGGTACAACCCGCTTCTCAAGGAAGAGGGCAAGAACCCGTTCAGCCTGGATTCCAAGGAGCCTACTGGCGACTTCAGAGCATTCATCATGGATCAGGTACGTTACAACTCCCTGCTCAAGGAATTCCCGGATGCTGCAGAAGCACTGTTCGAGAAGACCGAAAAGGATGCAAAGGAAAGACTCGAAGGCTACAAGAAGATGGCTGCTCAGGCTTAATGCCAAAGCCATATAGCTGAAGCAATTCGCTTAAACAACGACTCCCCGGTTTTATACCGGGGAGTTTTTGTGTTATACTGGTCTTTAAGTAATGCTAAGTGACCCAGGAGGTGTTGATATGGAATACTTTACACTTGCAAACGGCCTGCAGATCCCAGCCATAGGCTCAGGTACAAACAGCTTCGCCAAAGTCGGCGGAATGCTTGGCGCCAGCTACGATGGACACACCGATGAAATGCTGTCGGCCATCCGGGCAGGCTACCGCTTTTTCGATACAGCCGAATCCTACGGCAACGAGGAGGCAGTAGGCGCAGGGATCATCGAAAGCGGCATTGGAAGAGAAAATATCTTCATCGCTACAAAAATGCGGACCAGATTAAGAGGGCAGGAGGGACCCTTCTCCTGGAAGCCCGAAGATGCAGAAGCAGCCATAGCAAGAAGCCTGAAAAAGCTTCAGACAAACTATATAGACCTGTACCTCATCCATCATCCCTGGGACAGCCCGGAGGAAACTGCGCAGGTCTGGAAGGTGTTTGAAGAGTATCTGGACAAGGGCATACTGAAAGCCATAGGTGTCAGCAATTTTGAGATCTCAGATCTTGAGCCGCTTCTTGAGGGCTGCAGGATAAAGCCCATGGTCAACCAGATAAAGATCTCTCCGGATAAGCCAAACGAAGAGATCGTTTCCTTCTGTCAGGCAAACGGTATTATTCCCATGGCCTGGGGCCCGCTAAAGTTTGAGGCTGATAAGACTCCCCTTGAGGAGACAGGAAAGAAATACGGAAAGAACTGGGCTCAGGTGGTACTTCGCCGCAACTATCAGCGGGGCATAATCTCCATACCTAAATCACATTCCTTCGAGCACCAAAAGGCAAATCTGGATATCTTTGATTTTGAGCTTACAGAAGAAGAGCTGAAGCTGTTCTGATAGCTTTTCAGTAAACTGTGCTGCGAGCCCTATGCATGAGTCATCGAGATGGCTCCAAGCTGCGGAACAGAGATGCTAAACCGTGACAAATATGCGGTTTATGATGTTTTTCAGCATTGAAAGTGTACATACTCGTTTGTGTGAAATCACAAAAAACAATACTGTCCTCAATACCCACAAAAGGAACACCATGGATACTATGAGATTCGAAAACGCATATTTCATAACAGGAACAGCCTATGCGGGCAAGTCCACCATGGTCAGGCTGTTGGCTGAAAAATACGGCGGTATACTATGCGAGGAGAATTATCACGACAGGCTGCTGCCGGAGCTGGACAGTAGAGAGTTCCCCTGCGTAACATATACCAGAGATCTGAAGGACTGGAGAGATTTCATACGGCGCAGCCCAAAAGAGTATCTGGCCTGGACAGACGGCGCCGCAAGAGAGTGCGAGATACTGGAGCTGAAGATACTGGAGGACCTAAAGGAGCAGGGTAAGCCCATTTTCGTGGACACTAATATTTCCCTGGAAACGCTGAGGAAAATTGCGCCCCATGATCACGTGCTCATAATGCTGGCG
>JAFRWH010000090.1 GCA_017438085.1 Bacillota bacterium | reverse complement strand
GTGCATGTGGGAGTCGTTGAAGCCCGGGCATACAAAGCGCCCTTCCAGGTCGATTTTCCTGAAATCACCGGAGCAGGCGTTAGTCTGTGTGCGCAGGTATCCCATCAGATCATCTGTGCTGCCCACAGCAGTGATCACACCATCCTCCACCGCAAAAGCTTCGGCGAATTCAGGCTCTTTTGAATCTGAATTGCGCAGGGAAGCGCCGCCTGTGTAAAGCTTTCCGTTGTAATATATAGTCTTCATGCAGTTTCTCCTGTCTGTTAACGCAGAAAAAAATAGCTTTTTAAGAATTATACAATAGTAATCCTTAAAAAGCTATTACTATGCTTTAGCTTGTGAAACTACTTGGGCTGAGGTACAGCTATCTCATCGGGGATCGGGCACTTATAAGTCTTGCCCGCCATATCCTTCTCGAAGTTCTCCTTAGCTTCCTTTACCAGCTCGGGGTCTCTGTAGAACTTGCCTGCAGATACTGCCATTACCTTGGCGCCTCTGAGCATGCCCTTGAAGCCTATGCTGTTGCCTGCGCAGCAGGTTATCAGCCAGGTGTGACCGCCGCAGAGAGTATTTGCAGTCGTAGTGTTGTACATGGCAGTGGGAACGATATGCATTACATCGCCTACATCTGTGGAACCGGAGCCCTTGTCGTAGTTAATAGGCTTGAGCTCATCGTTGAAGGGAGAAACCTCTTCGCCCTTATAAAGCGCGGAGTTCTTATTCATCTCAGCAGCCCAATCCTTCTCCTCCTGAGTCCACTCAACAAGAGGTACTTCACCCAGAGTATCGTGCAGAACTCTTGCAACAGTGGCATTGGGAAGTGTCTCATAGCAGCCGCCCAGGAACTCTACTTCCAGCTCGGTCTCGGTCATATGAGCAGCGCCTTCTGCGCACTTGACCAGTCTGTTGTAGGTACTCTCTACAGCATCTCTTGTGAATGCTCTTACGTAGTACCATACGCTTGCTCTGTCGGGCACGATGTTGGGAGCAGTGCCGGCTTCCTTATATGCATAGTGGATGCGGATGCCGTCCTCGATGTGCTCTCTCAGATAGTTGGCGCCGACGCTCATGATCTCAGCTGCATCCAGCGCGGATCTGCCGAGCCAGGGAGCGCCGCCTGCATGAGCGGTCTTGCCCTTGAAGTGGAATATGGCGCTGTTAAGGCCGCACATTACGCCGCCGGAAACGCCCTGCTTGCCGCCGGGATGATATGCAATGGCCAGATCCAGTTCCTTGAAGGCTCCGCCTCTTGCCATGAAGGGCTTGCCTGTAACGACTTCTTCTGCGGGGCAGCCATAGTATACTACAGTGCCCTCAAGGCCGTTTGCTTCCAGGTCCTCTTTCATTGCGACAGCGCCTGCAAGAGTGGCTACGCCCAGCAGGTTGTGGCCACAGCCGTGTCCGGGGCCGCCGGGGATCACGGGATCGAAAGCGGTATTCTGCTTCTGGGATAGTCCGGGAAGAGCATCATATTCAGCCAGGACGCCGATTATGGGATGCCCCTTGCCCCAGGTGGCTCTGATGGCTGTCTGAATGCCGTAAACGCCGGTCTCCACCTCAAAGCCATGCTTTCTGAGGGATTCTGCGATCCATTCGCATGCCTTCACTTCGTTATACGCAAGCTCCGGGTTTTCATACATCTTCCTGGCGATGTCAAAGTACTCTTCCTGCTTGTCGTCGATCGACTTGTAAATCTTCTGATAATCCATAGTTTTCTCCTTGTTATTTCCTGGGAGATGGCTTATATCCTGCAGCCTCAGCACTGAGGCTGCAGGTCTTCTGCCCGATTACTTTTCGGGCTGAGGGATCGGTATGTCCTTGGGGATCGGGCAGTTGTAAGTCTTTCCTGCCATATCCTTCTCGAAGTTTTCCTTTGCTTCCTTTACAAGCTCCGGGTTTCTGTAGAACTTGCCTGCAGCTGCTGCCATTACCTTACCGGCTCTGAGCATGCCCTTGAAGCCTATGCTGTTGCCTGAGCAGCAGGTTATCAGCCAGGTGTGGGAGCCGCTGAGAGAATTAGCGGTGGTAGTAGTGAAGCTTGCGCAGGGCACGATGTGCTGAACATCGCCCACATCGGAAGAAGCCGAGAACTTTTCGTACCTTATGGGCGGAAGCGCGTCGTTGAGCGGAGGCACATCCTGACCGTGATTCAGGGGTGAATTCTGATTCATCGCTGCAGCCCAGTCCTTCTCCTCCTGAGTCCATTCGGGAGTCGGTATCTCGCCAAGCGTCTCGTGAAGCACCCTTACGATGGTGGCATTGGGCATGGTGTTGTAGCAGCCGCCCAGGAATTCCACCTCCAGTTCGGTCTCGGTCATGTGTGCCGCGCCTTCAGCGCACTTGATGAGCCTGTTGTAGGTATCCTCTATATCATCCCTGTCGAAAGCTCTGACATAGTACCAGACGCTGGCTCTGTCGGG
>JAFRWH010000089.1 GCA_017438085.1 Bacillota bacterium | reverse complement strand
TGCTGGTGTTCTTGACAAAGGGTTCTGTGCGGACTACAGTCTTTCTCATTTGCTTGAAGAGAGGCAGGTCCGCATTTACTTTGTCCACTTCTGCTTCAAGCAGAGCCCGGAGAGCAGCCGGGTCATCAGCTTTGTCCCCAAGAGCCTCCCTGACCTCCTCCGCCTCGGGAATTACTGTAGCTATGATAGTGTCGTCCTGACCTTCTTCATCAGACGAAGCCCAAACCATGGATTCCGCAATGTAGGGGCTTTTTGACAGCAGGTATTCCAGTTCCTCGGGGAACACATTCTTGCCATTTTTGGTGATGATGACATTCTTTGCCCGTCCTGTGATGTAGATATAGCCGTCCTTGTCCACATAGCCCAGGTCCCCGGTGTGGAAGAATCCGTCCCGCAGCACTTTTTCAGTCTCTTCGGGCATGTGATAGTAGCCGAGCATCACATTGTCTCCCTTTATGCATATCTCGCCTATGCCATCCTCGTCCGGATCCTCGATCTTTACCTCCAGGGTTGGCATTATATGTCCGACTGACGCATTTCGCATCAGCTGATACCGGTCGGGGTTAAGGGCTGCCATGGGAGCGCATTCCGTGAGTCCGTAGCCCTGTACCGCCCTGAAGCCCAGATCGTTGAAGAACTGCAGTATTTCGGGGTCTATGGCGGCGCCTCCGGAGATGATGGTCTGCATCCTCCCTCCGAATACATCGTAGATCTGCCCCAGAAATTTTCTGTTAAGATCCAGTCCCAGCTTCTTCGTGAATCTGTTGATCTTCATGACCCGTTTTACAGTAGCTTGCTTGCCGCTCTTTTTCAGGCTGCGGTTGATGTTTTTATACAGATTTTCGATGATGGCGGGAACTGCAAGAACGAAGGTTGGCCTGATCTCCTTCAGGTTTTTTGCGATCTGTTTAAGTCCTTCGCAGAAAGCCACGCAGGCGCCTCTGTACATGCAGATCAGGAAGGTGCAGGTGCACTCATAGGTATGGTGTATGGGGAGCACCGAAAAGAAAATGTCTGTGGACTTAACCTCGAGCAGGGTGGGGGCTATCATAAGGTCCGTGCAGATATTCCAGTGGCTGAGCATTACACCCTTTGCAAGTCCTGTGGTTCCGCTTGTGAAGAGCAGCACGCTCATGGCGAAGGGGTCGATCTCCGCGTCGAGGAAGCTGCGGTCTCCCTTTTCCAGCAGCTTTCTGCCTTCCTCCAGAAGTCCGGCAAAGGACAGCATGTTAGCGCTGTTTTCCTCCGCATTCATTGAAACTACAGTGGATATCTGAGTGTTTCCTGCGGCTGCCATTTCCAAGAACCGTTCTTCGAAGCGTTTAGTGCAGAAAACGGCGTTGACTTCGGCCTCTTTGCAGAGTCCTTCGTGTTCGGTCTGCCCCAGTTCCTTGTCCAGGGGAACTATTATTCCTGTGCCGCAGACCACGGCCAGGTAAGCGATGCACCACTGGTAGCAGTTTTCTCCCACCACAGCGATGCGTTTGCCCTTAAGGCCTCTGGCTATAAGGGCTGTTCCGAGGGCATTCATGTCCTCGTAAGCTTTGGCGAAGCTGACGGTCTCAAAATCCCTGTCTTTGCTGAAACGCTGCATGAAAGCGGGATTGTTTCCGTATAGCTCGGCGCTGGTCTCCATCATGTGCTTGAGATCGCGAATAGGGCGCAGATCCTTGTACAGCATGTAGATGGAGTCGGAATCCTGGATCTTCCGGATCGTTTCCCTGGCCATCTGCATGGCCTTATCGTCGAGATAATCTCGCATAACTCCGAACCTCCCTCCTTAAGTTAAATGGAGCTAATTTGTTAGCATAGGATAACATTTTTACGGGATAAAGTCAAAGAATGATGCGGCTGCGTTTTTGTGTATGTGTTATGAGTTTTTGTAAATATCCGACTGCGGCTTGCAGCAAGCAGGTTATGATCCGTCCGCGCTCGGCAGTTCAAGCTTCGCCTGCGGCTCGATGCAACCAGGTAATGATCCGTCCGCGCTCGGCAGCTCAAGCATCGCGCTTTGCGCTTGCTTTTGCTGGAGCGCTTGCGGATAAATTATTCCGGCAGTTCAAGCTTCGCCTGCGGCTCGCTTTCACTGGGAATAATATTAAAAACCCCGAGGAGACACTCTCGGGGTTTTATGCGCATTTAACTTATACGCTCTGGGGGACGGGTGAGATTATTCTGCTTTTGCCTTGTTGTAGGCCAGTGTCATTCTGGAGACCTTGCGGCTTGCGGTGTTCTTGTGGATAGTTCCGCGAGCAGCTGCCTTCTTCAGCAGCTTTTCGGAAGAGGCGAGCTTTTCCTTTGCGGTAGCGAGGTCGCCGGCTTCCAGTGCCTTGTAGAAGTTCTTGATAGTAGCTCTGAGGCTCTTCTTGACTCTTCTGTTGATAGCGGTCTTCTTCTGGATTACACTGATTCTTTTCTTTGCAGACTTGATGTTTGCCATAATTCTTTTTACCCCCAAATTACTTTGTGAAAATATCGCTTGATAATTATAGTCGCTAACAGCTTGCAGTGCAAGCATTTTTTGATATAATAGGAGCAGAATTTTTCGGAATTATCATAATTCAGCATGCTTTTAACGGACGGCCCCGAACAGGGACCGGATGACGAATAATAATACCATGAACGATTATCAGAAGTATATAAGAAATTTCAGCATCATAGCTCACATAGACCACGGCAAGAGCACTCTTGCGGACCGGCTCATAGAAAACACCGGTACTGTCGCCCACAGGGACATGAAAGAGCAGTTCCTGGACAATATGGAACTGGAGCGCGAGAGGGGCATCACCATCAAGCTGCAGACCACCCGCCTTGTCTACAATGCAAAGGACGGCAACGAGTATATCTTCAATCTGATCGATACTCCGGGACATGTGGACTTCAATTACGAGGTGTCCAGAAGCCTTGCTGCCTGCGAGGGTGCAGTCCTTGTTGTGGATGCGACTCAGGGCGTGGAAGCCCAGACACTTGCCAATGTATATCTGGCACTGGACGAGGATCTGGAGATAGTGCCTGTTATAAACAAGATAGACCTGGCATCCGCCCGGCCCCAGGAGACCAAGGACGAGGTCGAAGAGGTCATAGGAATCGAAGCGCAGGACGCTCCCGAGATCTCCGCCAAGGAGGGTATCAATATCGAAGGTGTGCTGGAGGCCATTGTCGAGAAGGTTCCCGCTCCCTCCGGCGATCCTGATGCGCCCCTCAAAGCCCTGATCTTCGATTCTTACTACGACAACTACAAGGGTGTGGTCATCTACACCCGCATCTTTGACGGCAGCGTCAGGGCAGGGGATACCATACTGCTGATGAACACCAAAAAGACCTACGAGGTTACCGAGGTCGGTGTGAACAATCCCTATCAGACACCGGTAAAGGAGCTTTCGGCAGGGGCTGTAGGCTATATCTGCGCCAGCATCAAGCAGGTGAAGGATGCCAGAGTGGGCGACACCATCACTCTTAAGGATACTCCCACAAAGGAGCCTCTTAAGGGTTACAAGAAGGTGCAGCCCATGGTCTACTGCGGCATATATCCGACGCCGGATGAAAAATACGAAAACGTAAAGGACTGCCTGGAAAAGCTGCAGGTAAACGACGCCGCCTTCCAGTTCGAGCCTGAAACATCGCAGGCTCTGGGCTACGGTTTCCGCTGCGGCTTCCTTGGTCTGCTTCACATGGAGATAATAGTCGAGCGTCTGGAAAGGGAGTTCGATCTTGAGATCATCACCACCTCCCCCAGCGTTATTTATAAGCTGGTGAACCATGACGGATCTTCTTACTTCATAGAAAATCCCTCAAATCTGCCTAATCCCACGGAATTCGACCACATAGAAGAGCCCATGGTCAAGGCTACCATTATGACCCCGAAGGAATATGTGGGCTCAATAATGGCTCTGTGCCAGGACAGGCGGGGAAATATGGACCACATGGAGTATATAACATCCAACCGCGTGGCGCTGTATTACGACCTTCCACTGAACGAAGTGATATATGATTTCTTTGATGCTCTTAAATCCAAGACCAGAGGCTACGCTTCCCTGGACTACGAGTTTGACCGCTACGAGAAGTCCAATCTGGTGAAGCTGGACATACTGCTGAACAAGGAGCAGATAGACGCCTTCTCCATGATAGTGCACGAATCCAAGGCCTATGCGAGAGGCCGCTTCGTCTGCGAGAAGCTGAAGGAGGTCATTCCCATGCACCAGTTCGAGGTGCCCATCCAGGCCTCTATAGGCCAGAAGGTGATTGCCCGCGAGACTGTAAAAGCCTACCGCAAGGACGTTCTTGCCAAGTGTTACGGCGGCGACATCTCAAGAAAGAAGAAGCTGCTGGAAAAGCAGAAGGAAGGCAAGAAGCGCATGCGCCAGTTCGGTTCGGTGGAAGTTCCTCAGGAGGCATTTACGGCCGTACTCAAGTACGATGATGAAAAATAGCATGGAAAGGACAAGGCTGCCGGAGCTGGACATACTGCGCAGCATGGCTTTCCTTGGCGTGGTCGCCCAACATGTTCTGGGCGCCTGGGCGGGAAGGACCCAGGGCATATTCGGAAGGCAGGTCCTTCTGATGGTCTGCTTTGAGCTGGTCCGCTTTGCCGTACCCATGTTTGTCTTCCTGTTTGCTATGATGCTGGCAGGATACACTGACAGAGAGTTTTCCTACGGCAGTTATCTTGGAAAGAGGGTAAGGCAGATACTCTGTCCTTACGCGGTCTGGACCGCCATCTTCCTGCAGTATTTCGGCAGGTTTTCCTTCCCGAAGGAGTATCTGAGGAGCCTTGTTCTTGGGGATGCCATGTACCATATGTGGTATGTGCCCATGATCTTTCAGTTTGTGATACTGGCTCCCCTGTTCATATGGCTTTTCAGAAGATTTCAAAAAAGACAGAGACCCCGGATATCCTGGCTCTGTCTGCTTTTATTGTCGCTTGCCTGGCTGGCTCTGGTCACTTTCTTCTCCGGAAGAAGCGGTGCCGCCGCGAGTCTCATATCCCGCTATCCAAACAAATGCTTTGCGGGCTGGATGGTCTACTTCTGCGCAGGTGCCTTCTGCGGCTGCAATTACGATCAATTCCGGAGTTTTGTCAGAAAGCATTGGAAGCTTCCTGCGGCTCTTGGCTTCCTGGGTCTTGTTTACATCATCCATCTGGATATAGGCGCCATAAGG
>JAFRWH010000088.1 GCA_017438085.1 Bacillota bacterium | reverse complement strand
TTGCCCGAACCCGACTGACCCACGATAGCCACGAATTCGTTTTTATTTATCTGCATGGAAACATGGTCCACCGCTTTGACGACAGTGTCCCCCATTTCGTAGTATTTGCAGACGTCGCGGAATTCGATAAGAGCCGGCATTTACTGTCCTCCGTTCAGCTGATTCTGACGCATGTTCATCATCTGCAGGAATATATTGCCGTTTCCGCCGTTATCGGGAATGTAATAGATCTTGTCCTGAGTGCTGAGGCCTGCTGTGATCTCCACAAAGTCATCGTCAGAGATGCCAAGAGTCACAGGCACGAATACATAGCCTTCCGGCGCAATGAGACCTTCAACAGCGTTCTTTGCCGCAGGGGAATCCGCAGTGACCAGTACCACATCGCCGCGGCTGACAGCCTCATTGGGTATGGCCAGAACACTTGAAAGGCTGGCTATCTGGATCTCTGCATCCACATTCATGCCCGGGAGCAGACCTTCGAAATCGTTGATCCTTATAGTAACAGGATAAGCGGTGGTGCCTCCTATAGTGCTTCCCGCCACGGAGACCTTGGTGACCACTCCGTCAAAGCTCTTTCCGGGCACGGCCTCCGCTTTGACAGATACCTTCTGACCCACCTTTATATCGCTTATATCCAGCTCGTCAACCTGCAGTGTTACTTCAAGATAGCTGAGGTCGTAGATGGTGCAGAGCAGCTTGCCGCCGGAGATGGTGTCGCCGGCCTTTACCTGCTTGTCGACTATGGTGCCGCTGATCGGCGATTTAATAGTATAGTTATCCAGCTGATCCCTGGTGGACTGCATGGAAAGCTGGGCGTTTCTGAGGCTTTCTGATGCCATCTGTATCTGCTTGTCTATGCTGCTGCCCCCAAGAGTAAGTATCAGCTGTCCGTTCTCCACATGGCTTCCCTCGCCCGCGCTGATGGATACCACTTCACCCGCCAGCATGGCAGTGATGTAACGGTCCGTTTTTGCTGTGAGCTGACCCGCTCCTGAGGAATCGACGCCGGCTACAGATGCAGACGCAAACTGACCTACAGTCAGGGCTCCGGGGTTGTTTATCTCTATGCTTACGCTTCTTGTGATGGTATTTCCTGTGCCGGGCACATCAGCTTCGGAGACGGCAGATATGTTGCCTGAAAGCTGTTCGAAGCTTCCGTCCATAGTGACCACGGCAGGCTGGCCAACATAGAAGGTTTTGGCGTTCTCCGCAGGGAACGGCAGCTTAAGCGTCATAAGGCTGTTATCCCTTATGACTGCAATCATCTGGCCCTGGTTCACGTAGTCGCCCACCTTTACATCCATGGAGACAAGCTGTCCGGATGCGGGAGCCTTTATGTATTTGTTATCCTGAGCGTCCTTCAGGCTGCGGTTGGCCTGATTGACGGAGATCTGAGTTCTTTCCAGGCTTCCGGACACGTCGGAGCTGTCCATAGTGTATAGCACGTCGTCCTTTGCCACCACGTCCCCTTCCTCGAATTCCGCGGTGAGGACCTCGCCGCTCATAAGGGTGGTGACGGTATAGGAATTTGCAGGCTGCGCGGATCCGCTGCCTGTCAGAGTCTTGCTTATGTCGTGGAGACCCACTTCTTCTTCGATATAGCCTCCCTGCGTCAGCGCTTCCATTGCAGCCTTGGCCGCCCTGTAGGTCCTGATGCCGAAAATGACCAGAGCGGCCACCACAGCCAGAGCTATTATCTTGCCTATACCGAATCTTTTTATGCGAGCCCACAGCCCGCCTTTATTGTTATTCATATTCAAACCTGCTTTCGGAGCACAAAAAAGCCCCTGAAATATTCTTTCAGAGGCCATTTTACTACAGCAGTGTGAAGTTTGCATGGAAAGGAACAAAGTTTTTTCAGTTCCCTTGTGCAGCTGCCTGCAGTTATTAGTTCAGTTCTTTGTGCGTCCGCTTGCAGCCAATCAAGCTTCGCCTTCGGCTCGCTTTCTTGGGCAAGCTTGCGCATCGGACCTGCCGTAGCTCTGTCTTCGCGCTCCGCGCTCGCCAATCGCTAGGCTAGGTCTCGAAATTGCGCCACGATCCTGTCCAGAGCTTCTGCTACCATGCTCTTGGGGGAGGACAGGCAGATTCTTGCCCAGCAGTCGCCGTCGGCATCGTCGAAGACAGAACCCATCTTCAGCATAACGTGAGCATCGTTGATCTTCTTGTTAACCTGCTCTGCAGTCAGTCCGTAGGGACGGAAGTCGATCCAGATGGTGTAGGTGCCTTCGGGGATGATGACCTTGGCCTTGGGCAGCTCCTTGTGGATGCGGTCAACTGCATACTCCATCAGCATGTCGACATACTCATTCAGCTCTTCTACCCAGTCTTCGGAATCGTTGTAGGCAGCGATAACGCAGCTTACGCCAAAGGGGGTCGCGCTGGCGCGGAACTTATACTTGGCCTTCAGTTCGGGATCCTGGATGATCACGTTGGTCATTGCCATGCCTGCCATGTTGAAGGTCTTGTTTACAGCGGTGGTGGTAACGATGCCCTGGGGACCGCAGGCCTTCATCATGGGTTCGCACTTGAGACCC
>JAFRWH010000087.1 GCA_017438085.1 Bacillota bacterium | reverse complement strand
TGATAGGGGACTGGAGCAGGCTTCCCGCTGAATCCAGGGAGGCTATACAGTATGCAATAGATACCACTGCAGATAATACCGGGCTGCAGTTCAACATTGCGCTAAACTACGGAGGCAGGGCGGAGATACTCAGAGCAGCGAGGCTCCTTGCAGAAGATATAGCAGCGGGAAGACTGAATGCTGAAGACGCTGCAGAAGAAATGATTTCCGAAAGACTCTATACTGCTGGAATGCCCGACCCTGAACTCATAATCAGGACGGGAGGGGAGCAGCGGCTCTCCAATTTCCTCACCTGGCAGTCAGCTTATTCGGAGCTGGTTGTGTCGCCCGTATACTGGCCGGATTTCAGCCCGGAGGAATACGACAAAGCCATAGTAGAGTATCAGTCCAGAGACCGAAGATTCGGAGGGGTAAAGGCATGAAGACAAGGATAATTTCAAGCATATTTATGCTGCCCCTGACCATCTTTCTGGTGGTCGGCGGCCTGCCTCTCTGGGGTTTTTGCCTGGCGCTTTCGGCTGTAGGCATGCACGAATTCTACAACGGCTTCAAAGCCATGGGGCTGGATGCCGCAAGAAAAGTGGGCTACAGTTCCATTGCGGCGCTCTATGTTCTGATACTTCTGGAGAATATGGGCTATCTTGGCAGCCACTTTGAAACGCTTATGAGCTTCTGGCTGGTATTTACCATGTTCCTGAGCCTTACGAATAATGTGTTCGCAAAGGATCACAATATTTATTCTGGCATCATCGGAGGCCTTGCAGCTCTTTACATAGGCTTTTTCACCAGCCACATCTATATGACAGAGCGCCTGGACGGAGGCCACAATCCTCTGGTCTGGCTCATTTTTCTGACCGCCTTCGGCACTGACATCATGGCTTATTTCGGTGGGTATTTCCTCGGAAAGCATAAGCTGAGCCCTGAGCTCAGCCCCAAAAAGACCATAGAGGGAGCTGTCAGCGGGATCCTGGGCAGCGCGCTTCTTTCGGGCATTTTCGCTCTCATATTCTACAAGGAGCATGTCTTCCACTGCATAATACTTGGCATTATTGCCTCTTTTATAGCGCAGATGGGGGACCTTACTGCATCTTCCTTTAAGCGCAAGATGGGTATAAAGGATTACGGGAACCTTATCCCCGGTCACGGCGGGATCATGGACCGCTTCGATTCGGTCATTTTTACTGCGCCTTTCATCTATTACTTCGGAAAGGTCATCATCGGACTCAGATAAACATGAAGACTATAAGCATTCTCGGGTCTACGGGTTCCATAGGGACCCAGACTCTGGAGGTGGTAAGGACTCATCCGGAGCTATTCAGGGTGGAGGCGCTTACCGCAGGACACAATACAGAGCTGCTGAGGCAGCAGATAAGGGAGTTCAGGCCGGAATTTGCAGTCTGCGCCGAAATGGCTGATGCTGTTCAGCTTGCCGCGGAGTTTCCGGATATTCAGTTCGGATACGGAAACGAAGCAATTTGCGCTGCCGCATCCTACGGAAGCTCTGAGATAGTAGTAAATTCACTGCTTGGCATGATGGGCATAGAACCTACTTACAGAGCCATCAGGTCAGGTAAAAATATAGCTTTCGCCAATAAGGAAACACTGGTGGCTGCCGGAAATCTTATAATGCAGGCTGTAAAGGAAGAAGGCATTGCATTTCTTCCCGTGGACAGCGAGCATTCGGCTATCTTTCAGTCCATTCAGGGCGCTGCGGGCAACAGAGTAAAAAAGATACTCCTTACAGCCAGCGGCGGTCCTTTCAGAGGAAGAAGCTACGAAGAACTTAAGGGTGTTACCAAGGCTCAGGCGCTGAAGCACCCGAACTGGACCATGGGAGCCAAGATAACCATAGATTCCGCCACCATGATGAACAAAGGGCTGGAGATAATGGAAGCCAGCTGGCTTTTCGACATGCCTGCATCTTCCATTGAAGTCTATGTGCATCCCGAGAGCGTTCTTCATTCTGCTGTTGAATTCGAAGACGGAGCCGTGATAGGGCAGATGGGTACTCCGGACATGAAGCTGCCCATAGCTTATGCTCTGAGCTGGCCCAAAAGGCTTTCAGATGTGTCAGATAGCCTGGATCTTTTCCGCATAGGCACACTGCATTTTGAAAAGCCTGATCCAAAGGTCTTCAAATGCCTTGGACTCGCATACAGAGCTATTGATGAAGGCGGAAGCAGCTGTCTGGCCTTAAATGCAGCTAACGAAGAAGCCGTAGCCGCATTCCTTAAGGACAGTATCGGCTTTACTCAGATAGCAGATACTGTCGGGTATGTGCTTGACCGCTGGAATTACAGCTCTCTGACTTCCATCGATGAGATAGCTGAAATGGAGCGGGCTGCAAGGTCACTGGCAAAGGAATATATAAACAGGATCTGATAGATTCGGATCTTATAATTACAGGATAAACTTTAAATATGAGTACAGGTTTTATTATCTTCATAGCGCTGATACTATTCGCTTTCATAATTCTGTGTCACGAATTCGGACACTTTATTGTGGCTAAGCTTCTCGGCGTGAATGTGCTGGAATTCGCGCTTGGCATGGGTCCGGCAATATTTCAGTTCAGACGGAACGAAAAGAGCACCATCTATTCTCTTCGCCTCATACCTATAGGCGGCTACTGCAAGATGCAGGGTGAGGATCCCGATTTCGATGATGAGCTGGATGATCCTGATGAGGAGGAAGAAGAAGTAAAGGAATTCTTCAAGCCCAGAACGCTGCTTGGAAGGCCTCTGCTGGAGCCTCCTGAAGAAAACGATCCTTCCGGTTCCTTCGGAGCCCAGCCGTTTTTCAATAAGATCGCGATCCTTTTTGCAGGACCCTTTATGAATCTTGTCTGCTGTCTCGGACTGCTTATCATCGTCTACGGCTCGCAGCATCACGGAGCCTGGATAACCATTAAAGCGGCCTTTGCGGCAACAGGATACATCGTAGTCATACTTGCAGAGAGCCTGAAGCAGCTATTTACAGGCATGGTTCCTCTGGATCAGGTCAGCGGAATAGTAGGCATAGCAGGTGCAGTTACAGAACAGGCTCGCTACGGTCTCATCAACGTGGTATATCTTATGGCAGTTCTGAGCGTAAACCTTGGATTCGTCAACCTGCTGCCTTTCCCTGCGCTGGACGGCGGCCGCATACTGCTTACCATACTCAATAAGCTGACAGGCAACAGGATCACGCCCAAGATCGAAGGGCTTATCAACGGCATAGGCATGCTTGTGCTTCTGCTGCTCATGATACTTCTGGTGTTTAAAGATACTATCGGACTTTTCAGATAGAGGAATAAAACTATGAGAAAACTGACAAAACAGGTGATGGTGGGCAATATACCCGTAGGCGGCGGAGCCCCAATAAGCATACAGTCCATGACCAATACCGATACCGCAGATCCTGCAGCAACTCTTGCTCAGATCGAGCGGCTTGAAGCTGCGGGCTGCCAGATAATCAGGCTTGCGGTGAGAGACATGGACGGCATCAAGGGATTTGCCGAGATCAGAAAGCACTGCCCCATGCCCATGGTCGCAGACATACATTTCGACTACAGACTGGCTCTTGCTGCAATAGATGCCGGCGCTGACAAGGTTAGAATAAACCCGGGAAATATAGGTTCCGATGAAAAGGTGGCCGCGGTACTGGATAAAGCAAAGGCTGCCCGTATTCCTATCCGCATAGGCGTAAACGGCGGTTCGCTTGAAAAGGAGCTTGTAGCAAAATACGGCGGTGTTACGGCAGAGGCGCTCTGCGAGAGCGCTGTAAAGGCTGTAGCCTACGCGGAGAGCTTCGGCTTCGACGATATAGTAGTGGCTCTCAAATCTTCCGATGTGCAGATGAATTACGACTCATACAAGGCCTATTCCGCAATTTCTGACAGACCTCTTCACATAGGTCTTACGGAGTCCGGAAGCGGCGAGATGGGCGGGATAAAGTCCTGCGCAGCGCTAGGAGCGCTGCTGCTCGAAGGCATAGGCGATACCATGCGCATATCCCTTACAGGAGATCCTGTTCAGGAGGTTGTTCTGGCTAAAAAACTGCTGGCGGCTACCGGCATCAGGCGGACCGGCATAGACTTTGTATCCTGTCCCACCTGCGGCAGAACAAGAGTGGATCTTCCTTCCATTGCCGCAAAGGTAGAAGCTGGTCTTCAGGATACGGCAAAGAAGCTGGAAAGAGAAGGGCGGTTCTTAAGAGTCGCAGTCATGGGCTGCGAAGTCAACGGCCCGGGAGAAGCCTCCCACGCAGATGTGGGAGTAGCCTGCGGAAAGGGCGTCGGGCTCCTGATACGCAAGGGCGAGATCATCAGAAAAGTGCCGGAGGATCAGATCGTTTCCGAACTGGAAAAGCTGATCATGACAATAGTGTAAATAACAGTTTATCTCTTTATAGGAGGAAAAAAATGCAGGGGATCAGGAGATTTCTGATAATTATTACTACGCTGCTTCTTGTTCTGGGGCTGGCTGCTTACAATTCGGCTGATGATGCCAAAGACGAGGCTTAGCAGGAGCAACAGCAGAAAATATGGATATTCTCGCATTGATAAATGCAGTTTCACACTTTCTTGTAGACGGAGTCTGCGTTTCGGCGCTCTTTTCCTATGCCGTTCCTGTTGATGAGCTGGTTATGGCTGTGCTTGTCTACAACACCATGGCTTTCACTACCCAGTGCGTCTTCGGACTTATACTGGACAATTACTGCAGGGGAAAGTTTTCGTCTAAAGAGAGCATATGCTTTCACGGACGCCTGGAAGCCCTCAGCATGCTGATAGTGGCGCTGGGCTTCTGGCTGCCGGTAACTCCTGTAATAAAAGCTGTGATAATAGGCCTGGGCAACAGCCTTTTCCATGTGTGCGGCGGTGTTGTTACACTTAAAAAGAGCAGGGGAAAAGCGGCTCCATTAGGAGTTTTTGTGGCGCCCGGAGCTTTCGGGGTGACGCTTGGAACGGTGTTTCCGGGATACGGAACGCTCCTTGCTGCTGCGCTGACTGCGGCCAGCGTTGCCTGTATCATGCTTTATCAGTCGATTTCAAAGGAAGCAGAAACTGAGAGCGGGATCATTAGTCCGGAAGCGGAAAAAGCAGAGCCGGCCATGCTGAGCGTAGTGATGCTAACTCTTGCGGTGGCGGTAAGGGCTGTCGGTGGCTGCGCTGTGGATTTCAGCTGGAAGAGCGGCGCGCTTCACGCCTTCATAATGACGCTGTTTGTCTTTTTGGGCAAATCGCTGGGTGGTTTTTTCTGTGACCGGTTCGGCGCTGTGCGGATGTCAGTTGTTACTGTCAGTCTTGCTACAGTCTTTACAGCATTTTTCGCATGGAACATGCCTCTTTCTCTTTCAGGACAGATGCTGCTGAACCTGAGCATGCCCGTAACTTTGTGGCTGCTGTTCAGAAAGATGCCCGAGGAGCCGGGACTCGCTTTCGGCCTTGCAGCATCGGCGCTGTGGCCCGGGACCATAGCCGGACAGCTGATAAGACTCAGCGGTCCTCCGCAGAAGTTTCTCATAATCGTTTGCTTTGTTTTCAGCCTTGTTGCTATAATATATGCAGAAAGAGGTGAGAAAAGACAATGAAAAGCTTAAGAAGATCATTTGCAGTACTCGTATTGCTCCTTCTGTCCGCGCAGTCAGTCTTCGCCGATGAAGTCATCATGGAGGAAACCGTAGATCATTCAAGATCCTATCTGTTCCTCGGAATAATAGCTATTGCAGCGGTTTTTCTTATCAGGATACTTATCAAAAAGAAAAAGAGCAGATAGCAAGATTAATATATTTCACAGAAAGGCAGTCATGAAAAAGTTAAGAACTACGATCATCACATTGCTGATGCTTCTTTTGTCAACACATATTGCGTTCGCAGATATTGCAGGAGGCCCCTTCGGATTCGGCGGATTTATGATAATGATGATGTGCCTTGGTTTTGGGGTCATTATACTTGCAGTGGTACTTCTGACAAAGCTCATAAACAGCAGCAAAAAAGATTCAGAAGATAACGAAGGCGAAGATTAATAAACCGGGTGAAGATAAATAAACCGGGTGAAGATAAATAAACTCAAGGAGGCAGTCATGAAGAAGATCAGGACCCTTATAATCACAGCTGCTGCGCTGTTTGCATCTACTCAGTTTGCATTTGCAGATGCTGCTCCCGTTCCCGATACTCCCGAGAGATCATATCTCGGCTGGATAGCAGGCGGAGCGGCTGCAGTTGTCGCATTCATTATCGTCAAGGCAAGAGGCAAAAAAGGCGCATCTTCCGACAGCAGCGAAAACAAAGATAAAGCAAAGACCCAGGCAAGACCCAAAAATCTCAAAGACTACAGCAATAAGAGCGGCAAGTTCTAAGTCATTATGGCATATATCAAAGCCTGTCTATTAACGGTTATAACAGAGTGTGCCTACTTCCGGCTTCTGGGCTATAGAGGAAAGTATAAACAGTCTGTAATAGCTCTGAGCAATGTTGTAACTAACCTGAGCCTCAACATGTTTCTGAGCTTTGTGCCTTGGATGTATTACAGACCGTGGATATTCATCCCCGAAGCCATTGTAGTGATAGTTGAGTACCTTATCTACCGCTATGCTTTCGAATCGGATAGGCTGCTGCTTTTTAAGGTGTTTCTTGCCAACGTCATTACCTACAGCCTGGGAGTGCTGCTCGAAGCTCTGAACCTGCTATAGAGTTATCTGTGACCGGTTCATCTCAGCTAAACCGCAAAGGTGGCAATCATGAAGACCGCAAGGAAAATCATCATAATCATTACGATCGTTGCATTCAGCTGCGTCGCTGTATTTGCAGACATAGCGCCTCTTCCGCTGCCGGGAGAAACGCCTCCGCCTATCCTGCCTCCGGCAGATGATGCGGTAATTGTTGAGATTGCTGAAACTGCAACAGAAACTGCAATCACAGCTGATACTGATCCGCAGACGGCATCATCACTTGGCAATCTCGGGAATGCAATAATTGCAAGCATTATCATCATAGTATGTGTGCTGCTTTCCTACCGGATGATAAAAAAGGGGCAGGTACCAAGATGAGGCGGTTTCTGAAACCGTGTGTTTCAACAAAAATGCCCGTAATCCTTGACATTACGGCAAAACTGTGATATTAAATACAAGATAAGTTATTTCTGGAGTGGACGGAGAGGTCCACTCTTTATTTATGGTAATGGAATGGCTAAGAAAAAGATAACTGATCTTGTCAGTGAATGGATGGCCGAATACGGCCCCGAAGCCGGCTTTGAGCTTTCAAGATGCGAATACGTCAAGGAAGGCGGACGCTGGTTCCTGAATGTATATGTAGACAAGCTCGAAGAGGGCGGATACGGCTATATGAGCAGCGATGACTGCGAGACCGTCAGCCGCTGGCTGAGCGCGAAGCTGGACGAAGAGGATCCTATCAAACAGGAGTATTATCTGATAGTAAGCTCCCCCGGACTTGACCGTCAGCTGATATCGCAGAAGGATTTCGACCGCTTTGCGGGAGAACAGGTGGAGATAAAGCTCTACAAGGCCGAAAACGGAAAGAAGCTTCTTGAGGGTAAGCTCATCGGACTTAAGGACGGGATCATCACCATTGCAGATGAAAATGATAACGAATTCAGCCTGCCGCTTGAAAAGGCTGCCAAGGTTAATCTTAAAGTAGTTTTTTAGAAACGGCGCAGCAGGGGATATGCAGGCCGGACTAAGGAGGAGATCAAAAAAATGAATCTGGAATTTCTTGAAGCTATCGATGCTTTGGAAAGAGAAAAACACATGTCTAAGGATATGCTCATCGATGCTATCGAATCCGCTCTCGTAGTTGCTTACAGAAAGAATTACGGCAACGCTCAGAACGTCAGAGTAGACATCGACCGCACCACCGGAGACATTAACGTATATATGAGAAGGGACGTGGTTGAAGTCGTTGAAGATCCGTTCTCCCAGGCTTCTCTTGAAGAAGCTCAGGAGATCGACCCCGAATACGAGATCGGAGACGTTATCGAGTATCAGGTAACCCCCAAGGACTTCGGCCGCATCGCCGCACAGACTGCAAAGCAGGTAGTGGTGCAGCGCATAAGAGAAGCCGAACGCGGAATGATCTACAACGATTATGTAGGCCGCCAGGGCGAACTGGTGACAGGCGTGATACAGAGAGTGAGCAACGGCACAGTGTTCGTAAACATCGGAAGAGCGGAGGGCATACTCTCTCAGAACGAGCAGATCCGCGGCGAAAGATACAGAGTTAACGACCGCATCAAGCTTTACGTCATGGACGTTAAAAAGGCCAATAAGGGTCCCCAGGTATTCCTTTCCAGGACTCACCCCGGACTTGTGAAGAGGCTTTTCGAGCTTGAGGTCCCCGAGATCCAGGAAGGCACCGTGGAAATCAAGAGCATCTCCAGAGAAGCCGGCTCAAGAAGCAAGATCGCCGTATGCACCTATGATGAGAATGTGGATCCCGTGGGAAGCTGCGTAGGCACCAGAGGCGCAAGAGTTCAGGCCGTTGTGGACGAACTTGGCGGAGAGAAGATAGACATCATCAACTGGAGCGAGGATCCCGGCAAGCTGGTATGCGCAGCTCTGTCTCCCGCAAAGGTCGAGATGGTTCTGGTGGATATGGATGCAAAAACTGCAACTGTAGTGGTTCCCGACTATCAGCTTTCTCTGGCTATCGGCAAGGACGGTCAGAATGTAAGGCTTGCGGCAAGACTCTGCAGCTGGAAGATAGATATCAAGAGCCACAGCCAGTACTTCCCCGAAGGACATACTGACATCGATACTGACGATCCTATAATAGAGTACCTTGAGAGCTCTGCTCCTGCCGAAAGCGAGGGTGGATTCGAGGAAGCTGATGCCGAAGCAGAAGAGACCATCAGCGTTTCCGCTATCAAGCGCATGAAGAAGGCTGAACTCATAGAATTCGCCGAGGCCAACGGAATCGAGATCGACCCCAATGCGACCAACGCGGCAATGATAGAGACCATACTGGAGGCGCTGTAGTCTATATGACAGAAAGAAAAGTGCCTATGCGCAAATGCGTGGGCTGCGGCGATAGCAGACCCAAAAGGGAGATGCTGCGCATTGCGTACATAGACGGAAAACTGAGGATAGATCCAAGCGGCAAAGCCGGCGGAAGAGGAACCTATATATGCAGCGACCCCGCCTGCGCCGAGCTGGCCTTTAAAAAGAACGGATTTGCAAGAAGCCTCAGGACATCCGTAAGCCGCGAAGAGCTGGAAGAGCTCAAGACAGAGATCGCAAAATACAGAGACGATAACAATAATTCGGAGGTGATATAATGCCGGATACCACTAAGAAAACTGAAACAAAAATCGTAAAAGCCCAGCCCCGCAAGGACAGCGGGAAGGATGCAAATGCTTCCAAGGTAGAGATCAAGGCTGTTGACATTGCAATAATCGAAGCCCAGAAGCAGAGAGCAAAAAAAGCGCAGACCGCGGCAAGAAAGCCCGCTCAGCCTGCTCAGACCAAGCCAGCACAGACTCAGACAAGGACTCAGGCTGCAGTTCCGCCTGCGGCAAAGCCCATGCCTAAATCTTCATCTTCTGCATCCTCAGGGCCGGCAAGCCCCTTCGGCAAGCCCATGCCCAAGAGAGTAGTGCCCCAGGGAGCTGTTCCTCTCAGAAAGAGCGAAGTCGCTCAGAATCAGAAGGAAGAGGCTAAACCTGAAGAAGCCGCAAAGCCTGCAGAGACCGAAGAGATCAGAGTAAGCGCTCCCGAGAGCCCTGCTCCTGTTCAGGAGAGCGAAAAGGCTCCCGTAAAGGAAGCTGAAAAGCCTGCCCAGGAAAGCGAGCCCCAGGCACAGCCCTTTGAATATGAGACCGGTCAGAAGCTGAAGATCATAAGCAAGGCAGAGCCCGAAGCACCAAAGCCCGAGAAGAAGGCAAAGAAGGCTGCTGAAGAAAAAGCAGAAGAGAAAGCTGAAAAGCCTGCTAAAAAGGCAGAGAAGCCTGCAAAGAAAGAAGACAAGGCTCCAGAAAAGGAAGCTGAACCCGAGCAGAAGAAATCTGAAGATAAACCTGAAGCTGCAGAAGAGCCCATAAAGGCCGAACCCGAGCAGAAAAAGGCTGAAGAGAAGCCTGCTGATCCTGTAAATTACACTCCCGGCATCGGTGTAAAGATAATCAGACGCGCAGCAGACGAGCCTGCTCCCGAAAGAAAGCCCGTACAGCCCAAGAAGAACACCCAGAAGAAGGACGCAAAGCCTCAGGGCAGAAACGCTCAGCAGAGCAAAGACGGTACAGGCAAGCCCACTGACAGAAAGCCCAAGGAATTCACCGGAAGAAAGCCGCAGAGCAGCCAGCAGGGAAGCTCTGCCCCCGGAAG
>JAFRWH010000086.1 GCA_017438085.1 Bacillota bacterium | reverse complement strand
GATGTTAGTCAGTCCGATGATGACCGAGATAAGCAGAGTATTGGGTATGCCTGCTATGCTGCAGACTATGTAGCAGAGCACGCCGATAATGGCGGAATCCAGCAGCTTTCCTGATAGAAAGCCCGAGAACATTCTGTCCATATAGCGGAGCTCGTCCCTGATGATCCTGCTCCAGTGCTTGCTGAAGACGCTGTTCAGTATCATGTCGCCCTGCTGTTTGAAAAGCTTGCGGCTGGCCAGCACATAGGCGGTAACGATGATGCCGATGACTATATCCTTGAGTGTGCTTACAACGCTCAGAACGCCGCTGCCCACATTGCCCATGATGGAGCCCATGGAGGGGATAACGGCGTTCTTTATCCAGTTTTCAAAGGTGGTGCTGACGGATTCGTAAGCTGTATCGAAATAGCTCTGGAGCACTTCATTATCAGCCATCATGGCTTCCAGCCTGAGCGCCAGGGAATCCAGCTTCCCGGGGAGAGTTTCGCTCAGATTCACTATGCTGACAAAAAGCTGCGGGATGATGAGTATCGCCAGAATATAGATAGCCATCAGGCCTGCAAAAAGTGAGAGCGCCACGGCAATGCCGCCGGCCCGGTTCTTCAGCTTTGCCGGAAAATGCCTGTGCATAAGCTCTTCCAGCTTGTTGCAAAGAGGGGTCAGAATGTAAGCGAATACGGCGCCGATTATGAAAGGCCGCAGTATTTTAGCCAGATGGCTGAGGCCATCTGCGATGGTGTCGATTCTGAAAATTATAAAGAAAAGCAGTATGCCAAAGCCAATTATGCCGACACCGGTGAGCATGAGTTTGACATAAGGATCGTTCAGCTTTCTTTTGCGCTCTTCCATTGGAGCCTCCCTTGCAAATTGCGGGCTGAGGCTATATTATAATAGCCGGCGAGGCCGGATGCCCCGAAAAACAGTTTTAACTGAATTATTATATCAAAATAAGGGCCACTTATATATGGCACAATGATTAAATCAATATTACAAAATCGGTAAAAATGGCTAAAAAAGACGAAAAAACCAATGTGATGCGCATACTGGATCAGAAAAAGATCCCCCACATCGAATACAATTACGAAACAGAAGGAGCGCCCAGCGGAGTAGAGTGCGCCAATATTATCGGAAGACCTTGTGAGATGGTCTTCAAAACTCTGGTGACCATGGGGACCAAGGGTCGCTACTACGTTTTCATGGTACCGGTGGCGGAGGAACTGGATCTGAAAAAAGCTGCAAAGGCAGCAGGAGACAAGAATATCGCGCTGGTGCCTTCAAAAGAGCTGCTGGAACTTACGGGCTACATACACGGAGGCTGCTCCCCCATCGGAATGAAGAAATACTTCCCCAGCTTTATCGATGCCAGCGCGGAAAGCTTTGAGACCATAGCCTTCAGCGCTGGGAAAATAGGCCATCAGGTTGAGATGAAGCTGTCAGATCTTCGGAGCTTAGTCAGACTGGACAGCGCAGACCTGACCAAGGAACATGAGGCGTAAAAGCAGACAGCTCAAGGATTGATCGCCTATCGCTTATAAACGATATACTGAAAGAGCGGCATTAGTGCCGCTCTTTTTTCTTTCTGTTTACGCTTATTATCATCAGCGCCGCGCCCAGGCCGATTACGATAACGCTTATCGCCATGACCGGAGGGACTCCGAGCCTCTGAAGCAGCTGACCGCCCACAGTGCTCGACATAAACGAGGCAAATATTCCGGAGGCACCCATCAGTGCCTGACCTTTGTTCCTGTCCTCGGGAAGAGCGGTCTCCTGCACATAGTAAACAGTAGCCGGTGTCAGCAGCGCATAGCCTGCCATCTGAAAACACAGACCGAAGTAGAACACCGGGAGCCTTTTCGCCAGCGCCAGTATCAGGAACTTCAGGAAGAAGGCCACAACGCTGAAGCTCAGTAGCTTGTTTACCGAAAATTTCAGGCGCAGCCTGCTGAAGCAGAACATGGCGGGAAGCTCGACTATAGCCTGAAGAGCCAGCGCCCTGCCCTGCACCTGTGCCACGGCTCCCGGAACTGCAGCAGCTTCCGGCCCCAGCACATTGCCCACTATCCTTGCCATAAATATGCCAATAGTGCTTCCGCCCATAAACAGCAGCATGGTGGATATGGCCAGCGGTATCATCACCGGATATTTGCGAAAAAACTCGCCGTAGCTGAGGCTGCTTTTGCGCTTCGGAGCGCTTCCCTCCGCCCCTTTGCCGTACTTCGGTAGCATGCGGACTATTACAAGCCCCATCAGGGCAGTCACGATAATGTAATAAGGCACGAAGGCTTTGCCAAAGCCTGCCCAGAGCCTGCCAATTATCAGCGAGGCCAGCGCGTAAGCAGCAGAACCCATGCCTCTTCCGAGCCCGTAGTTGATGCTTATCCCCTCGCCTGCATACACAAAGGCCAGGCTGTTGATGAAGGGAGACGCGGTGGACATGAGGCTGTAGCAGAGGATAAGGACTGCGAACATCAGCGGATTCGCAAGCTTAAGGAAGGACATTATGCCCGCAAGGACCGCGACTATGATGAATATCACTGTCATCGCATCCTTTTCCGTGATCTTTTCCGAACGGTCGATCGCCGCGCCAAGCTTGGCCTGCATGGCTACAGTCAGCAGATAGATGATTCCTATGATGATGCCTGCGGTGCCGTCGCTTACCACCGTCCCGTCTGCATAGCGGCTCTCGGACAGATAGTTGTAGGCATAGCCGCCCGTCACGCAGCAGACTATCCAGTAGATAGAGTTTATCAGTATATATACAAAGTTTATGTATCGCTCTTTTGCCATCAGGCTGCTTGCCGATGCAGATTCGGATCGTTTTATCACTTCAGTGCAGACCTCCCGTCCGCCGCAAATTATACTCCTTAGCGGAACATAGTCAAACAGTTTTTAACCACTTCCGACCTCTGATATGTTATGATATAAAAAACAGCTCCCGCAGAGGATGCGGGCCTTCAAAGCATGAGAAATCAAGGAGACGGAAAAATGGGTTTCAACGAAAGAGTTCACGCTTATATTGCGGCAAAATATTATACTCATCTGAAGGAGCATTTCCAGGACAGAGGCGTTCAGGCCTTTATCCACGCTACTCAGTACTATGCTATGCAGAGAGGCCGCCGCATGGCTCAGCGCGCCATAAGAGATGGTCAGCCGCTGACTCAGGCAACCTATAATCAGTACGGCGAGTGGGTCAACACCCAGGAGATCATAGATGAGGGCAGACAGAACAAGTCAACCCTTAGCCCGGACTTCAAGACCATCATCACCGACTGCCCGTGGCACGCACAGTTTGCGGACATGGGTTGCCTGGAAGCTGGTGCAGTGTACTGCACCTATCTGGATGCTGCTATCTCCAGAGGCTTCAACCCCGCTCTCGGCTACACTGTGGACCAGAATCTGAACATGGCAGACTGCTGCATCCACTATCTGAAGGATGGCAACATCGCTGAGGGCAAGGAAAAG
>JAFRWH010000085.1 GCA_017438085.1 Bacillota bacterium | reverse complement strand
GATCTGCCGGATCCGTTTCGGTGGCGAAGATCCTGTCGATGTAGTAGCTGAAATCGTAGGTCTGATCGCTTGTGATCAGCTGCATCCGGCCATTGTGATCTGCAATAAGGACTGCGCGGATGTAATTGTTATCATCATAAAGCACCCATTTGCCCTCAAGGAAGCGGGTGGTGTCTGCATTACTGCCGCTGCGGGAGCTGTTGCGCTCAAGTTCCTTGCTGTGGCCTGTAATTGGGAATACCATGCCCATCTGGCCGGCGTAGTATACAAGATTGCCGGGATCGTTGGAATCGGAGAAAGTGGGCTCGGTGAACTTGTTTAGCTTTTCGAATTCATAGGAGCCCCAGAGCTCTCCTTTGCTTACGCATACTCTGTATTCCGGAAGCTCCGGCTTTGAAACTCTGACCGCAAGGGTCTCGCCCTGGTTCAGAACAATGTGGTATTCGGTCTTGGAGGGGACGAACATGTCCTGCTGTCTGAGTATCATGCTGAAATAGTCGGTCCCGGCATAGAAGGCTTCCAGCCAGACTTCGACTCCGTCCTCTTCGGCGGTTATAAGATGCCAGTAAAGCTGATCTCCCGGGTTCTGGGGGAGAAGGGTATAGCTGTCTACAACGTTGTACCAGCCCGGATCGAAAGTAAAGCTTCCGTCAGGGTTGGTGTTGTAGCTTTCCGCTTCCATTTCGGTGACTCTTGCCAGCAGGCGGGACTCAATTTTTGTAAAGAAGAGGGTGCCGCCGCCGAAGCCGCCTTTGTACTCCATACCCATGACAAGCTTTCCGTCTTCTATGCTTACGGTCTTAACGACTGGCGTGGCGCTGTTGTCCATCACTACATGGAAGGGGTCTCCGCTTCCGTAAAGCTGGCCTTCTTCTACTTCAAGTCCGTAGAAATACTCATCCACGGAATCTGTCTCTGTGGATCTTTCGATGTAGTGAGCGGTATGACCACCGTAGAACTCCACAAGAGCGTATACGCCGGCTTCCTCTGCATCATAGCGGTAACCCTCGATCTCACCTTCGCTTACGAGCCAGGTACCCTCGAGTTTCTGGTACCAGGTCCAAATATCGTATTCCTTTTCGTCTGTTCCTGTAGGATCCTGGGTCTGAGTGCCGGTATTGTTATTCCCGGTCTTGCCTGTAACGGTCTGGCCTCCCGGCCTTACTATCTGTATGTCCTTGCCTGTATTATCCTGCTGTCCGGATGGCTGCTGGGCTGTGTTCACCGGATCTGAACCCGAGGGCTTATCACCGGTATTCCTGCCGCATGCCGACAGCATCAGGACAAATACAAGCAGAAGCGAAATGATGCGGTATTTTTTCATTTGTTTTCTCCTTAAAATGGATAAAAGCGATGCAGAAAATGTGCTCTGCACAAGTTTATAATAGGGCCGCAGTATAAAAAAATCAATGAAGAATGGATGAAATAATAAATAATATAAATGTGCTTGACATAGTGGCCTTCATGTGTTTTAATATAGTTAGCCGCAGCTAACTAAAGGGCTGCAGTAAAAGTCTCGGATCCCTTTCATGCTTTAGGATCTGAGCAGAATAATTGCCATTAACTTAATAACTATCTCCAGATTAAGGCCGTGCTGAACTCAGTGCGGTCTTTTTCTTTTGATTGAATGTGGAAATCGAAGAAGGAATGTGTTATTGTTTTTTCAAAACAGGATTAGCTTGATAGATTTAAGAGAGGCCGGATCATGAACATTTTAGTTATAGACGGACAGGGCGGCAGCATTGGGCGCCAACTTATAAAAGCAATAAAGGCTGCATGTCCCTTCGAAATAATACATGCTGTAGGAACTAATGCTCTTGCTACAGGCAACATGCTGAAGGAGAACCCGGACAATGCTTCTACCGGTGAGAATTCCGTCATCGTAGGCTGCCGCCACGCGGATATCATCGTCGGGCCCATAGGCATAGTAATAGCGGATGCCCTTATGGGAGAGGTCACCCCGAAAATGGCCAAAGCCGTTGGTCAGAGCGATGCGGTCCGCGTTCTGATACCCATGACCCGCTGCGCCACACTGGTGGCCGGTGTAGGAGAAGAAAAGACTTCGGACCTGCTTTTAGATGCGGTGGAAAAGATCAAAAAGATCATCGGTCAGCCCTCCGAAACAGCTTAGATGCAGCTATAAGACAAGCGTTCTGATTGACATCAAAGCCTTGTTATTATAAAATATTATCAAAGTTTACAGGCCGGCATGCAGCCGGTCTTTCAGGCAGAAGCCTTCATCAGATATTTCTTTTTCGGTATCAGGAAGATATCGACTATTCCAGAAGGAACAGTTGATTCTTTTATTATTTTTTGAAAGGATCTTATTTGGAGGATCATTTATGAAATCAATCAGAAAGACAGCATCCATCCTGCTTGCCCTCTGCCTGATCATGAGCATGAGCACAAGCGTATTTGCTTCGACATTCACCGATGCTCACGGCAATGTCATAGAGCTGGATGACACACTCGAAGCTTACAGCAACTATCTTCTGAAAGGCGCAAACGATGCCGCTAGAAAGGGCGAGACCAATCTGGGCGACCTCTGGGCAGATGCGCTCCGCTGGTATGCAGCTTCCGGTAAAATGGCCGCCGCTTTTGATGAAGATGACATCAAAGCCGGCAACGACAAGATCGACGTCGATTCAGAGAACATCGTTGCTCTCTGGAATGGCGGAAATCTCAGAGACGACATAGCTGAAGGCAAGTTCGGCGCAGAGGAGCTTGCCAAGGTCCTGCCTTATCCCAACAAGGTCGCCGTTGTATACATGAGCGGCGCTCAGCTTGTTGAGGCTCTTGAAGCAGCTTCCCAGGGACTTCCCTACAGAGACAGCACCGCTGCAGCCGCAGCCTCCTTCATGCAGGTTTCCGGACTGAAGTACACTGTTGATATCAGCAAGCCATATGACAAAGGCGAAGCCTATGGCAAGAACTGGTTCAAAGCTGCCAGCCTCGGAAGAGTGACCATCACCGAGGTCAACGGACAGCCCTTCAGCGAGAACGAAACCTACGCAGTGATCACCAGCAATGCCAACTATAATGGCATGGATTCCAGCTACATCTTCAAGGAATGTGCAGAAGCCAATGAAAAGAGTACCATCTCCGGCGGCGTTGTAAGAGATGTGGTATGGATGTACATCGATGAAGTGCTTGAAAATGTGGTAGGACAGGAATATGCTCAGCCTCAGGGCCGCATCACCATCTGCGGCAATCCCTTCTCCGATGTGGATGAGGAGCTTGCTCCTGCAGCAGAGTGGGCTGTTGTGAACGGCATCACCGAAGGCACTTCCCCGGACAAATTCTCTCCCGAAAAGACCATCACCAGAGCGCAGGCTGTTACCTTCCTCTGGAGAGCAGCAGGCTGCCCCAAGGCAGAGGGTGAGAACCCCTTTGAGGATGTGGCAGAGGGCACTTACTACTATGACGCAGTTCTCTGGGCAGCAGCCAATGGAAT
>JAFRWH010000084.1 GCA_017438085.1 Bacillota bacterium | reverse complement strand
TCCGTGATACAGCTCCAGATACAGGCTCTTAAGCTCAGCCTCATGATGTTCAAAGCGGCAGTCGAATACCGCCGTTCCCTTTTTTGCAGCCATTAAATATGCCTCCATATAGAGAAACAAATGATTCCATGATGTTTATTTTACCATATTTCCCGCAGGCATAGCTGCAATGCTATTAGCTTTGGTTATAGTATTTCTTCATGGCAGGATAAGGCTTTATCTCTTTATTGTAAGACTGAAAAACAGGGTAAGAGCAAGCAGGTCTGCGCAGCCGCCCGGAGACATATTTGCAGCGATAAAGCTGCGGTCAAGAGCCTCGGTTTTTTCCATCAGATCCGGAGCGTTCCCTGCAAGCAGCACGGAAGCTTCGGCTGCGGCTTTTTCTGAAGCTTTACGGCCGGCTCGGTGTATCATATTGCTGTCAGTTCCTAAGGCAATAAGCGACAGAAGAGCCTCCACAGCAGCCCGCGCCCTGCCCTTTCCCTCAGCCAGTGCGCTTTCAAAAACGGGAAGAGAATGCTCCAATACCGAGGAGAATCCGGTTTCCGCCTCGCCCCGGGCACCTTTGATGCCATATTCCAGATACAGCTTCTGGCCATAAGAGAGCTCTTTTTCCGGGGTCTCTGAAACCTTCTCCCAGTCACGCTTCATGGCATCGGCTGCCATCCGGCGGCATTCAGCGCATACAGCTTCCGGTTTCGGCAAGGGTTCCTCCGCTCTCCAGAGCCGTCCGACAGCTCCGCATACCAGCCCGAAAATGAATACTGCGCCTTTGTGGGTATTTATACCTCCTGTAGCCTTAAGCATGGCTTTTTCAGCCTCAATACCGGTCTGACGCAGCATATCAAAGCTCTTCTGCGGGGGCATCGAGGCTGTTTCCATACCTGTCCGGACGAATTCCTTCCAGAAGGGATACAGAGCTCCGGCGCTCCTCTCAAAGCTGGATATATCCATATCTTTGTGACTGCCGTTATTGTTTCTGTCCACCAGCCCCGGTTTTGGAGTGGTATACAATTCCTCCAGCAGAGCCTTATTTACCAAGTCTGCCGTATTCTTAATATCAGTCTCGCGGAAATAAGCTGTTATGATGTTCCGTACCGCCTTCTGCAGCTGAGCCACACTGTGGATACGCCTTGAAGCGCATTCCCTGCCGGGCTTGCCGCAGACTATGCAGCCGCGTTCGGACCTTCCTGCCCCGCTGCGGTCGATCTTAGTGCCGTCAGGACGTATGACATCCATATCAAAAAGCCTGCCAAGAGGATGAGTCTCCTCAATTCTGATGCAGGCTTCCTTTAGCTTGTCTGCATCAGCATCCACCGCATACTGTATCTCGCAGCTGGTAAACGCGAGAGTCTCCCTTCGGCAGAGCACGCCAAAATGCTGCTCCTGCAGCATACTTTCCAGTTCACTGCGGCCGCAGAAATATGCCCGGCGTATCAGGGGACTGTCCTTGATCGGACCGGGTATGTTCATAGTAAAACATATCAGGGGTTGCCTGAATTCTTTCAGCAGAGACTGCTGCAGCGCTGCTCTTTCATCTCTTGCGGACAGCACCGAGGACAGATCCGCTTCTCTGATACTGATCTTCAATAGTGGATCACATCCTTCTCTCTGCGTATGGCCTCGATCACCGGAGCTGCTTCATCGGAAAGGAAAAAACTGAGACTGCTTTCCGGAAGCATTGCAGCAAGATCCTCCATTCGGTCTTCCTTTATTGCCTGTCTGACGCTGCTGGCGCTGATGGGCTTTCCATCCGATTCCAGTCTCGGGACCACACGGCAGGCTATGCCCTTTTCAGGCAGCTTTTCCTGCATGATGCGGTTATACAGTGAGGTCACGTGGCTGAAAGGCTCCTCGCCCACATATCTGGAACTGATCCCAAGCCTTTCAGCGATAGCGGCAAATACCGCAAGATCAAGCTCGGCATGAGCAGTTATTGCAGCATCTGCATCCTTAAGAAAATAGCTTGGGAAAGTGGCACTGCTGATCATATAGGGACCCGACTGGTGGATCACAACATTTTTCAGATCCTTCACAGCTTCCTCAACCAGCTTCAGCCGCACGGAAGCGGGTATGGGACCCGCATCTTCGCTGAGAACAAAAAGATGCACCAGACTGTTTTCTGCGGCAGCCTGCTCCACCAGACTTCTGTGCCCCTTGGTGAAGGGGTTTGCATTCATCACTATAGCTGCAGAAGTTCCCTCAGCAGAGCTGCTTCCCAGGCTGTCAAGCCAGCGGCTGAAGCCATTTCTGCGGTTTTCCGTAAATACTGCAGTCCCGGTCCTGGCGATCTCATAAAAGCCAAGGTCTCTGAAAAACTTTGCAGTCTGAGGTTTTGTATACAGGAAAAGCTCGCTGTTCCCGCGGCCGTACTGAAGCTCGACCAGATGTGAAAGGACCTGATTCATCAGTCCCTCCCCCTGATGAGCGCTGTCCACCGCCATGCAGCGCAGAGTGTTTCCGAAACAGCTGCCGGTGGCTATAAGGTTCCAGTCATCGTCAAAAATGCCGCAGCTGTAATCCAGGTTCCCGTCCCTTTGTATGCCCTCTTTTTTAAGCAGGGCATCCATCTTCTTCTGAGAACGGGTATCGGTCTTTGATATCTCGCTGAGAGTATATGCCATTGTATTGCTCCTTTTCTCAATTTTATGATAACAGAAAAAGAACACCCGATAAAGTCCGGTGAGCTGTCAAAAAAGCCCCGGGATCTTTTCTGATCCCGGGGTCCGGACCGATAAACTACAGAGGCATGATGCCGACTATAGCTGCAAAGACCATACACAGAATGGAGAAGCCCCATACATACAGGAAGCTTGCCTTGATATGATCCTTGATGTCCACTTCCGCAAGGCCTGTGCCCAGCAGAGTGGCAGGTACCATCGGGCTGATGAAGGTAGCGCAGTTACGGCATACTACCATAGCAACAGCGATGGGCATTGCGGATACTCCGAAAGCCTGACCGATACCGATCATGACGGGGAGCATGCCATAGAAATAGCTGTCGGTGTCGAATGCAAGAGCAAGAGGCACGGACAGTATGCCGATGATGAGCGGCAGATGCTGTCCAAGAGAAGCAGGAAGTATTGAAGATACTATGCCTGCCAGGCAGCGTACCACGGAGGGGATGGCATCAGCAGCCAGTTCCATGGTCTTGGCGGAGATAGCCTTGCCGTCTGCGCCAATGCTTGTGGTCAGTATACCCATCAGGACGGCTGCGCCCATCAGAGTTGAGCACATCATGAGTGCAGGACCGGCATGCAGGTTGATGATCTTCTTGTGCGCGCTGGCTGTAAATCCATAATTAACGAAAAGCGCAATGGAAAGGCCGAGCATGAAGGGCACATAGCTGGGGAATACATCCCAGATCAGCATGGCTATTACTGCCAGGGTCAGCAGGATGTTGAACAGGAAGAGTTTGGGCCGTGCCAGTTCGTTCTGCTGAGTCTCAATGGTGGTCTCCTGGACCTCCACATTGCCTTCGGTCTCAGCAAGTTTACCGTGGAGACCTGCGCCTCTCTTCTTTTCCTGCCATCCGGAGAATGCAGCATGAACAAGGGCAAGGATGATTCCAAAGATCTGTATCGGAAGTATTGTCTGCCATAGAGAGCCTGCCTCGATGCCAAGTACGGAAGCCGCACGCATAGTCGGGCCTGCCCAGGGCATCAGATTAAGTACGCCCATCGACAGCACGGCGATCCTCAGCAGCGTAGTGGTGCGCATATGCATGCGCTTGAATACCGGCAGCATGGCAGGGATGACGATGCAGAAGGTGGAAGCGCCGCCGCCGTCAAGGTGGCCGACCAGAGCGATGACAGCTGTTACCAGCGCTACGCCTATGACGTTATCGCCTACCAGCTTCATCAGCTTGCCAATGATAACATCAAACATGCCCGCATCAGTCATGAGGCCGAAATACAGCACTGAAAACACGAACAGAGCTGCAGTGGGTCCGGTGCTCGAGAAGCCCTGCTTGATCATCGTGGCCAGATCATCGAAGCTGTAACGTCCTCCGATGACCATGATGATGCCCAGTATGGCAGGGAATACGATGAATGCGATGGCCGGCTGGGTCTTGCTCTTGAACAGAGTCACAACGATGGCGACAATAGTAAGCAGTCCCAGAAGGCCTACTACAAAATCACTCATAAAAACCTCCTAGTGATAATGAATTATAATTGCAGGACCGATGCCGAATAATAAATCCGTGATCAATCCAGTTTGAACGGTTTGATTTTGCGAACAACGTCCAGTATGGTACCGTCTCTGGCCTCAAGAATGGCTACGACCTTGTCCTCCCACTGGAGGTCGTCCGGACGGCCAACCAGACTGTAAGCCTTCTCCTTGAGTTCCTCGATGGGTACATGCCTGATCCCTGCGGCATCCAGGCAGTCGATAAGATCCTGACGCAGCGGATTTACGGCAATGCCATAGTCGGTGACCAGCACGTCAACGCAGTCGCCCGGAGTGGTCACGGTAACCACATGCTCGCAAACTGTTGCCATGCGGCCGCGGACAAGAGGCGTTACTATGATGCAGCACTTGCTGCCCGCAGCGGCATCGGGATGCCCGCCGGGAGCTCCGCGGAGCACTCCGTCAGAACCCGTCAGCACGTTTACGTTGAACCCGGTGTCTATTTCCAGTGCTGCCAGTACCACAAAGTCCAGCTTATTGACGAAAGCGCCCTTGTTCGCGGGATTGGCATACTGGCTGGCGCTCATCTCATAGTGTCCGGGAGTCTGGTTGATGGAGTTCACAGCGTCGAGGTCGAAGTCCTGAACATCAATGACCTTACCCACCTTACCCTTCTTAAGAAGCTCCACCATGGGGCCGCAGATACCTCCGATGGACCAGCCCATCTTTATGCCGCGTTCATCCATGTATTTTTCCAGGAAGAGGTTGGCTGCCAGTGAAGGTCCGCCTACACCGGTCTGGAAGGAAAAGCCTTCTTTGAAATATGGGGTGGATGCTATGACGCGGGCCACATCCTCTGCCATCATAAGATCCCTTGGATTCTGGCTGATGCGTGCTGCAGCGGATGCTATCTTCTTGGGATCGCCTATGGAATCGACCACGACTACCGCGTCAACATCGATGGCTTCGATCGAAGCGGGCATGTTGGGGAAGTCTACCAGGCAGTCGGTTATTACCAACACGTGATCCGCATATTTTGCATCGGTCATGGCGTAGCCCATTGCTCCGCAGTTAGACTTTCCGCCTATGCCGCGGCAGTTTCCTACGCAGTCGCTGGTGGGAGCTGCTATGAATGCAATGTCGATATGGACCTCACCGCTCTCGATCGCGCGGGGACGCCCTCCGTGGCTTCTTATTATTGCGGGAGTTCTGAGCTTCCCTGCGGAAACCACCTCTCCCATGCGGCCTCTGATGCCGCTGGTCTGTATACCGACGACCTTTCCTTCTTCGATATAATCGGCTATGGGATCGTGAGCGGTACCCAGACTGGTGGCTGCTATGGTCAGCTCGTCAAGACCAAGCTCTTCGATCGCGGCCTCCATTACCATATTCACCACATAATCTCCGTCGCGGAGGTGGTGATGGAAGGAAAAGGTCATGCCGCTTTTTGCTCCGCAGGCCTTAAGAGCTTCTGCAATACTGCCTAGTATCTTGCTTTCCTGAGGCTTTTCGTAGCGACGGGTGCATGGAGCAGCCTTCTGCATGTACTTACCGTCTTTATAGTTCTTGCCCTGATATACTTCCCTGCCTCCTGTAAGAAGTTCATCAGGTATATCTCTTCCAACTTTGTTAATCATACCAGGTCTCCTTCATACATTCCGCAGGCTCTGGCCAGGCGCAGAGTGCGCTCGGCTCCGGGAATAAAGGCAATGTCGATCATCTTTCCATCAACGGTGAATACGCCGACACCGGCCGCAGACTGTTCGCGGTAAGCTCTGACTATGCGTTCCGCCTGCACGATCTCTTTCTCGGTAGGCGCAAATACTTCGTGTACGAACCGGATCTGCTTGGGATTGATAAGGCTCTTGCCGTCGAAGCCCATTGCCTTGTTCTGCAGGACTTCGGCTTCGAAGCCTTCCTGGTCGTCAAGATTGGTGAATACCGTATCAAAGCACTGTATTCCGGCAGCGCGGGCAGCGATCAGCATCATTCCGCGGGCGGTCAGCATA
>JAFRWH010000083.1 GCA_017438085.1 Bacillota bacterium | reverse complement strand
CCGTCACCGAATACTATGACAAAGACGATCACAGGCTGGTCATCATCAGGATCAGCCGTTATTACGAAAACTTCGCCAAGCTCAGGTACACCAGACTTAAGCTTCTGACCCAGAACTACGAAGGCCTGGTGGTGCCCAACAGCGCCATTAGCTGGCAAGAGATACAGGCGGAAGGAGAGAGCGCATCTTCCCTTAAGCCGGGCGTGTATGTCCAGAGCATCAACGGCGAATACAGTTTCAAAACCATAGATATTATCGTATCTACAGACTCGGAGACCTTGATAAAGACCGACGGGAACGTCAGGATATACGATGAGATATTAAGAAACGCTGAGCAGAATTGATATACGAGGTGTGAAATGGGATTATTCAGTAAATTCAAAGAACTAGTCGGCATTGAAGACGTGGATGAGGATGATCTGGAAGAAGAGATCAAGGAGGAACCCAAAAAGTTCATCCCCGATCAGAAGACCAGCTTCGAGAACCGCGAACAGAGACCTGCGCCTGCTGCTGTAAACAGACCGCAGCCTGCAGCTCCTGCATCTACTGCTACCAGCAAGTACATCACGAAGGAAATGAAGATGATAGTAATCGAGCCCCAGAGCTTCGATGAAAGCCCCAAGCTGGTGGACAGCCTGAAGGCCAAAAAGCCTGTCATCATCAATCTGGAGAACCTGGAGACAGACGTGGCCAGGAAGATATTCGATTTCATGTCCGGCGCCACCTATGCCCTGAACGGCAATGTTCAGAAGGTGGCAAACAACATTTTCGTGTTCGCTCCCGAGAATGTGGACGTTGCATACAACATGAACACCAAGGTGGCTGAACAGCCCATCAAGAGTCCCTGGAGGTAATTCAAGATGATAACACCAAGCGAGATCCAGGCTGCGGAATTTTCCAAGTCTGTCAGAGGTTACAACCCGGAAGAAGTGGATACACTGCTGGATAACATCACCGTTTCCATGGAGCAGCTGCTGTCCGAAAACGAAAGGCTTCTCAAGCAGATCGACGAACAGCAGGAGAGGATCAGCCAGTATAAACAGCAGGAAGGCGCTATGCTCAACACACTGGAGGCTGCAAAGTCTCTTATGAACGACATTTCAGCCAGCGCTGAAAAGAGAGCTGAGATCCTTATCCGCAATGCCGAACTGGATGCGGACCTTAAGCTGCGCCAGGCAAGAGAAGCTGTGGAGAGGCTGCAGGATGAGGAGAGAAGGCTTACCCAGAGAGTCGGCAGCCTGCGCACCCGCATGAAGTCCATACTCGAATCCGAGCTTGAGCGCGTTGATGGCATGAGCGAAGACATCATCGGAAACACCGGGACTGATTTCATCAGCGAAAAGGATCTTGATTCCACTTCCGAAAGCTTCCTCAGCAAGTTCGGCTCCTCCTTCGGGGACAGCAAGGCTTCCGAGGAGATAAAGGAACAGGATGATAAGGTTGCCGATCTGACCAGGACCATCACCAATTACAGAGGTAAGATTTAGTGTTCTGGATAATAGTAGGCGTTGTGGTAGTCCTTGACCGCCTGTCTAAGATACTGATAACGAGAACTATGGAGCTTGGTCAGTTTATCGGCATCGGAAACAGCGGCATAGGACTCAGATATGTGCAGAACAGCGGTGCCGCTTTCAGCTTTTTCGCCGGCAGAACAGGCTTCCTGCTTGTGTTCACCGCACTGCTGATGGCTGCTCTGCTGTTTTACTGGTACAAATTCAGGGACAGCATGTCCAAAGCTGAGCAGGTCTTTCTGGCCATGATACTGGGCGGCGGCCTGGGAAATTACATAGACAGACTGTTCACCGGTTATGTCGTGGACTTCCTTGACATCAGGATAATACCCATCTTCAATGTGGCTGATATCTGCATCACCTGCGGCTGCCTGCTTCTTATATTCGCCGTTTTCTACAGCGACGGACATAAGAACAAGCACGAAGCCCCTCCTTCAAAATAACGATCGATGGACGAAAGAATATTTGAATTTACAATTACAGAGGAGCACGCTGGACAGAGGATCGACAGCGTGCTTTCGAATTTGATGGAAGATGTTTCCCGCAGCTACATCGTAAAGCTGATAGAGGGCGGAAATGTGGCCGTAGGAGGCTCTGAGTGCCTCTCTAAGAAGAGAAAACTGCTTTCAGGGGAAAATATACGTCTTGTCCTTCCTCCTGCCTCAGAAGGGCTCTCAGAGCCTGAGGATATACCGCTGGATATAGTCTACGAGGACGACCATCTGATAGTCGTGAACAAACCCAAAGGCATGGTGGTCCATCCGGCGGCGGGAAATCTGAGCGGCACTCTCGTGAATGCGCTGCTTTTCCACTGCGGCAGCATGAGCAGCATAGGAGGCATGGCAAGGCCGGGAATAGTGCACCGTATAGACAAAGATACTTCCGGGCTTATCGTGGCTGCCAAGACTGATGCTGCCCATCAGGGGCTTTCCGCGCAGCTGGCGGAGCATTCCGTCACCAGAGAATACCGCGCAGTCTGCTTCTACGGTTTTGCTGAGGACAGGGGCACAGTGGACGCGCCCATAGGCAGGGACCCCAGGAACCGGCTCAGGATGGCTGTGGTGCCGCCTGAAAAGGGGAGAAGGGCTGTCACTCACTGGAGAGTGCTGCAGCGCTTCAATGGCTTTACTGAGCTGGCCTGCAGACTGGAGACCGGACGCACTCATCAGATAAGAGTTCACATGGCGCATATAAAGCGGCCTCTCCTGGGTGACACGGTCTATGGTCCTGCGAATCAGCCCTATAAACTGAACGGGCAGATGCTTCATGCGGGCATTCTTGGCTTTGTGCATCCGGTTACGGGTCAGTACATGGAATTCGACGCAGATCCCCCTGCGGAATATCTGGAAACACTGGAGAAACTGAAAAACAGATGAACAAGATAAGCGTAAAACCAAATACAATGATGGCGCCGCTTCCCAGCGTTATGGTAAGCTGCGGCAGCATGGAGAAGTCAAATATAATAACCGTGGCCTGGACCGGCGTAGTTAACAGTGACCTTCCTTATGTATACATATCTGTCAGACCAAGCCGTTACAGTCATGACATAATAGAAAACAGCGGTGAATTCGTCATCAATCTCGTACCCAAAAGGCTGAGCTCTGCCATGGATCTTGCGGGCTGCACCACCGGAGCAAGGATCGACAAGTTCGAAAAGCTTAAGCTTACGAAGCTGGCCGGCGACGTGGTCGCTGCGCCTCTTATAGAGGAATGCCCTGTAAATTTCGAATGCAGGATCTTTCAGACTGTAAAACTGCCAAGTCACGACATGTTCCTTGCAGAGATAGTGGCTATTCACGCTGACGAGAACCTGGTAAGCGAAAAAGGCCGCATAGATCTTGCCAAGGCAGAGCTTGTGAGCCTTATCCACGGCGAATATTACTCCATGACAAAGTATGCAGGAAAGATGGGCTTCTCTGTCAGAAAGAAAAAGCCTTCTGCAAGGTAGAAGGGTGGATCCTTTGAAGAGATACAGCACGGTTTTATTCGATCTCTACGGAACTCTTGTGGACATACATACTGATGAAGTCAGTCCCGCGCTCTGGCGCGGAATGGCTTCTTTTTTTGCCGAACGGGGGATAAGCTATACGCCTGAGGAACTCAGAACGGCGTATTTCAGCTTCTGCAGAGAAGAAGAGCAGCGCCTGATGCAGAAAAGCGGGAAGGAGAATGTTGAAATAGACATTCAGAATGTATTCCGCAGGCTTCTGAAGAACGGAAAGCACACAGGCAAAGAGGACATTCCGCTGGAAATATTTGCCGCCCGGGAATTCCGAAGGCTTTCCACTACTCACATAAGGCTTTATGCTGGAGCCGGGGAATTGCTGCAACGCCTCAGAAATAAAGGGATAAAGGTCATTCTGCTCTCCAACGCCCAGAAGGCATTTACCTGGCCAGAACTCACGATGCTCGGGATCTGTGACAGCTTTGACGATATTTTTATATCTTCAGACTACGGCATAAAAAAACCCGATCCTGATTTCTTCGGGCTTCCGCTGAAAAAATACGGACTTGAAGCTTCGGATTGCCTGATGGTTGGCAATGACCTTCGCTGCGATATCGGAGGAGCTTCGCTTGCAGGCATCGATGGCTGCTATATACTTTCAGCGCTCTCGCCACAGGAGGATAAAGTAAGGCTTTTATCTCCGGATCCCGCAGAAAGCGGGCTGACTGACTGCCATGCATCCATCACTCCGAAATACTATCTGAAAGCCATGAGCATCAGAAAGCTTGCCGGATTGCTTGATACTGTTACAGGATAGAATCTCTATACTTGACAATGCATATATATAGTGCAATAATCGTTGTATTAGCAACCATTGCAAATACAACGATTTTATTATGAGTGAACGTATACTTGATCTGTTAGACAGCATAAGACAGAGCCGGAAGCAGTATTTCGTAAGGGAATATGAGGCTTTGGGACTTGGCAGAGGCGAGGGCACATGCCTTCTGAGGATCTGCGAAAACCCGGGCATCTCCCAGGAGAACCTCTCCCGGCTTCTTTTAATGGACAAAGGCAATCTGGCCAGGCGCCTTTCCCTCATGGAAGAAAAAGGCCTTGTAAACAGGCAGGTGAGCCCGCAGGACCGCCGCATACTTGAACTTTATCCGAGCGAAAAAGGCCTGGATCTTCTTCCCCGCATAAGAGAGATCAGAAGCTGCTGGGATGAACACGTGCTTGAGGACATCAGTCCGGAAGAAAAGGAGCGTCTCAGTTCCATGCTTCAGGATATAGCAGACAAAGCCTCGGAGATGCTTAATAACCCGGAGGTGAGCGCTTTATGATCAAAATGCTTAAAAACATGAAGCCGGGCCACTGGATGCTGCTTCTTACGAACATATCTTTCATAATGGTGCAGGTCTGGCTGGATCTTAAGATACCCGATTACATGTCGGACATCACAACCATGGTCAAGTCGGGCACTGCCGTTGTCTCGGCTGTTTTAAGGTCCGGCGGCTTTATGCTGCTCTGTGCCTTCGCAAGCATGCTGGTGCTCATACTAAGCGATTACCTCTCTGCCAGACTGGCAGCGTCTTTTTCGAGGATGCTCCGCCGCAAGATCTTCGTGAAGGTGGAGAGCTTCTCCATGGAGGAGATCGACCGCTTTTCCATAGGCTCACTTATAACCAGATCCACCAACGATGTGCAGCAGCTGCAGAACTTTGTTTCAAGAGGCCTCACCCGCATAGTGCAGGCCCCTGTGATAGCGATAATCGCGCTTATGAAGATCTCCGGCCGCTATTTTCAGTGGTCGGTCATCACCAGCATTGCAGTAGCTATAGTGCTCTGCCTTGTGGTCTTCATGGTGATGTATGCCCATCCCAAAATGCGCAGGAACCAGATACTGAACGACGATCTGAACCGCACTATGAGAGACAACATGACAGGCATAAGGGTAGTCCGGGCTTACAATGCGGAGGAATTCCAGGAAGCGAGATTCGAGGAGATAAACAGGACCTATACCGTCAATCAGCGGAAGGCGCGTCATGCCATGGCGCTTATGCAGCCCACCATGACCATAGTAAACAACGGACTTACCATTGCGATCTACTGCACCGGCGCATTTATGATAGCGCAGTCTGCCAATGCAGCAGAACAGCTCGGCATTTTCGCTGCGATGGTAGTCTTCTCCACCTACGCATCCAAGCTGCTAATGGCTTTCATGAGTCTCAACATGATATTCAACATGCTGCCCAGAGCCATGGTCGCATCTGAAAGGATCAACCAGATACTGGACACCCAGCCTGTGCTTACGGATGGTACTGAAACGGAAGGACTGCCCGGCATGGAAGGAAGAGTGGAGTTCAGGAATGTATGCTACAGGTATCCGGGAACAGAATCCGATGCTCTTACTGATATAAGCTTCACGGCAGAGCAGGGTAAGACAACTGCAATTATAGGAGCCACGGGCAGCGGAAAATCAACGCTACTCAACCTTATAGTCCGTTTCTATGATGTGGAATCCGGCCAGGTCCTGGTGGACGGCAGGGATGTGCGCGAATACACCCAGAGAGCTCTGCACAACAAGATAGGCCTGGCGCCCCAGAGAGCCATACTGTTTACAGGCAGCGTCGCTTCAAATGTGGCCTACGGCGATAACGGAAAGGAAAAGACCGGAAGAGAAGCTGTGGAGGAAGCCGTGGCCATAGCGCAGGCAAAGGACTTTGTCGAACGCATGGATAAGGGCTATGACGGCGACATCTCCAGAGGCGGCATGAATGTTTCCGGTGGCCAGAGGCAGCGCCTTTCCATCGCAAGAGCAGTTGCAAGAAAGCCGGAGATCTATCTGTTCGACGATACCTTCTCTGCCTTGGACTACCGCACGGATAAGCTGCTCAGAGCGGAACTGAAGGAAAAGACCGCAGGTGTCACCAGCATTATCGTGGCGCAGCGCATCGGAACCATACGCGACGCCGACAAGATACTCGTAATGGACGAGGGCAGGATAATTGCAGAAGGCACGCACAAAGAACTGATGAAGAGCTGCAAGGTCTATCAGGAGATAGCCTATACCCAGCTCTCTGAAGAAGATCTTGAGTAAGGAGGCACTGAAATGGCAAAAAATCAGTACGAACTTGGTTCAGTGTCCATGAACAGAAGAGGCGGCCACGGAATGAGGGTCGCCGAAAAGCCTCACGATTTCAAGGCAGCCTGGAAATCCGTATACTATTTCGGTAAGGATAAAAAGGGCTGGTTTGCGCTTGCCATCATCTGCACGGTGGTCAGCATCAGCCTGCTGCTGCTTGGACCTAACAGGCTCAAAAACATCACAGATCTTATAAGCGCGGGCATGGAGAGCGGAAGTCCGGATACGGAAGCCATACTGAGGCTCAGCCTTGTGACTGGCGGCTACTATGTCCTGAGCGGCGTTCTTGCCTATACCAGGGGCTTCTCCATGACCAATGTCACCCAGTATATAATGCATCAGATGCGCAAGGGCATAGACCACAAGATCAACGAGGTCCCGCTGTCGCGCTTCGATTCCGCATCCTTTGGCGACCTGCTGAGCAGGGTCACCAATGACGTAGACACTGTCGGAATGTCCCTGAACAATGCGCTGCCCCAGATGCTCGGAGCCATCATTCAGATACTCGGTAGCGGAGCTCTGATGCTCGCCGCCAACCTGATACTTGGTTTTACAGCTCTTGGCGCCAGCATCATAGGCTTTGTGGGCATGAACATAATAATAAAGGTCTCTCAGAAGCATTTTGTAGCAAGGCAGGTCTACCTCGGCAAGATAAACGGCCATGTGGAGGAGACCTTCGCAGGTCACGACATAGTAAAAGCCTACAACGGCGAAGATGAGGCTCTGGAGGTCTTCGACGATCTTAACGAAAAGCTCTATACAAGCAATCTTATGAGCCAGTTCCTGTCCGGAATTATGAATCCGCTGATGACTCTCGTCGGCAACATCGGCTATGTGGCGGTCTGCGTCGAGGGCGCGATTCTTACTGCCCGCGGCGATATAAGCTTCGGCGTTATAGTGGCATTCATAATCTACGTAAAGCTATTCATCCAGCCCCTCAGCATGGTGGCCCAGTCGACTACGGAGCTTCAGTCCGCCGCAGCCGCAGCCGAACGCATCTTCGGTTTCCTTGAGGAGCCCCAGATGGCGGATGAAAGCAGCAAAACAGCCTTCATCGATCCCAAAGGGGACGTAAAGGGAGAGGTGGAATTCAGCCATGTCAAGTTCGGCTATGAGCCGGGAAAGATCATAATCAACGACTTCTCCGCAAAGATAGACGCAGGGAAAAAGGTTGCCATAGTAGGACCTACCGGAGCAGGAAAGACCACCATCGTGAATCTGCTTATGCGCTTCTACGAGCTTGACGGCGGATATATATCCATCGATGGCATAAAAACGTCGGACATGACCCGTGAGAATGTACACGATCTTTTCTGCATGGTGCTTCAGGATTCCTGGCTGTTTGAAGGCAGCATCAAAGAGAATATAGTCTACAGCATGAAGAACGTGCCGGACGAAAAGGTGATCGAAGCCTGCAAGGCTGTAGGGCTTCACAGGTACATCATGAGTCTGCCCAAGGGCTACGATACCGTTCTGACAGACGATTCCAACATGTCAGCCGGCCAGAGGCAGCTTATGACCATAGCAAGGGCAATGATCAAAAACGCGCCGCTGCTGATACTGGACGAAGCAACATCCTCCGTCGACACCCGTACCGAGCAGTTGGTGCAGAACGCCATGGAAAAGCTGACAGAAGGGCGCACCTCCTTTACCATTGCGCACAGGCTTTCGACCATCAGGGAGTCCGATGTGATACTGGTAATGAAGGACGGGGATATAGTCGAATCCGGCAATCACGAGGATCTGCTGGCAAAGGGCGGCTTCTACTGGCAGCTCTGGAATGCCCAGTTCGTAAACGCAGAAGCCATCTGACGTCTTTCGGATAGCACTGAAAACCATTCTTAAGTAAATGGTCTGTTTCCATACAGGCTCTGAGATCATATATAAGCTTTACTGCAGCGCTTGTGGATGCTACTATTGAATCGAACAATGCGCTGCATTTTTTATCGGAGTTTATCATGACCCATTATACAGCCTTTATATCCTACCGGCATGTTTCGCCTGATGCGGATATCGCAAAAAAACTGGCCTCATATATAGAGAACTTCAGCATACCTTCTCAGATAAAAAGCTCAAGGGGAATTAAAAGGATGGGCCGGGTCTTCAGGGACCAGGATGAGCTTACGCTGTCCACGGATCTTGGCGAGGACATACACAGGGCTTTGGAAAACAGCGACTGGCTGATCTGCATATGCTCACCGAAATACCTTGCCTCCAGATGGTGCATGGAGGAGCTCCGGTATTTTATTTCCCTTGGAAAACAGGATCATATACTGACCGTTCTGGCAGAGGGAGAGCCCTCTGAATCCTTCCCTCCCGAGCTCTGCTTCAGGGAGGAGAACGGCAGGACTATAGAGATCGAGCCTCTGGCTGCAGACGTGAGGGCTGGCACCATAGAGGGCTCAGTCCGGAAACTCAAAAGCGAAAAGCTCCGCCTTATCGCCGCCATGCTTGGCATAAGCTATGACGACCTGAAGCAGAGGGCAAGAAAAAGAAAGACCCGCATAGCTGCAGGCCTTATCGCTATGGCTTTCGCGGCATTGGCAGGCTTTCTGGGCTATACAGTGCACAAAAACGCCGAGATCACTGCCCAGAGAAATGAAGCGCTGACGGCAGAATCCAAATGGCTTGCGAAAAGCGCAAATGAAGCTCTGGATAACGGAGAAATGATGCTTTCACTGCTTCTTTCCCTGGAAGCACTTCCGAAGGATCTCGATGATCCCGAGCGCCCATTTGTGAGCGATGCCCTATATTCCCTACAGAATGCCATATTCTCCGGCTCCGGAGACGATCTGTACCATTCCGTCGATATCATAGATATCCCGGGCCTTGAAAGCTTCAGGGCAAGTGAAAATGAGATCTATTGCTTTTCGCGCCTCAGTCCCGGATATATAACAGCCTGGGATCTCAACACGGGAAAAGCCCTCGAACCGGCATATTCATTTAATGAAGCTCCCATCAACTGCTTTTTCTCCGACAGGCTAGTCCCCTTTGCAGTATATCCGGACCACATCGACAGGGGAACGACGAATATTTCCAATTCCATCCTCGGAAAGGATGAGAAGGGCGATTATATAGTGGGCGAGGTTAGGGAAGGCTATTCTTCATTTTCCGGACTCTTCGATGACATGACGGCCGGCGGAGGCTATCTGCTGCTTTCCGAGGAGGGGAGCTTCAGCGGATATCAGATATATAATACTGCCTTCAGGGATTACCAGTGGGAAAACGCTTCGCTTGGAGATCTGCAAAGCTGGTCTGAGAAAGGCTTTATTCCCAAGGATGCCAGATCAATTGCGGCAAAAAGCGGTACGGGATGGAACTGCTATGTTATCGGAGGCTATCGGTCTGAGAGCTATGCGGATGCGGCGCCTGCGGTGATAATGGTTAACATCATGAAGGGCCACAGCGATCAGGACAATACCGTTTTCCGTTACTACATAGATGGTGAAAAGGCCGAAAGCGTAAGGTCTTCACCGAATATGAGCAACACATACTATATGGTCGATAAGATCGATGTCTCCTGCGATGACAGCATAATCGCCGGCTACTGGCGAAAAGCTATGTACTTCTGGAATGCCGGGGAATCCAAAATGATCTCATCCCTTGACATGTCCCTGTTTTCCGGAAGCAATATATCGATAGTTAAGGCAGCTTTTTCCGGAGCAGAACGCGAGGTGCTTGCGGTACTTACCGACGACAGCAGGGTATATATCCTTGACTGTGTAAACCAGAAGGTACTCAACGTTATCGAACCCGGGCTTTACCTTGTTAAAGATTTTCAGTGGAACAAGGACAGCAGCAGGCTTCTTCTGAGCTGCGACGATGATGCTGCACGCATAGTATCGGTTGCTGAAGGCGAGCTTCTTCAGACCATTCCCTGCAGCTTCAAACTGAAAAAAGCGGAGTTCGGAAGCAGGGACTACAGCGACAATTCCGCAGACGATACCTATGTTCTCCTCTATGGTGCTGATAATATACAAATATGGCGTAGGGACAGCCTGGATCCGGAGCTTTCCCTTACCAGGCGTATAAACGATCAGGCCTTCGGCACAACAAATACGCCCCTGGTGGATACGGAAGGCTCCGCTCAGCTTTTGCTTTCCGAGGATGAGAAGACCCTTTGGGTCTGCACGAAGGAGGGCCTGGCTGTTTATGATATGGATACCCTTGAACGCATAAAGACTCTTTACCCGGGGCAGAGCGGCTTAAGGGTGGCGATCTTCGGAGGCAGCGCTTATGTCTATATGGCATCAAATAATGGTGATAGCGCCGGCAATATACGCATCATCGATACCGCAACACTGGAGGAGACCGCTGTCATCAGCTCGAATTATCCTCACAGCCGGCTCTACAGACGAACTGACGGAACGGTCTCAGTAACCGACAGAAGCGATAAGCTCTGCATCAACAATATAAGCTTTTCTGGCGATGGAAGCCTTCTCATGTTAAATGCCGGCAGCAGCGTCAGCCACGAGATGGAGCAGTCTGACCCCAGCATATTCGTTTACGATACGGGGACCCATGAGGAACTCTGGCATATAGGATTTGACGGAGGAGACATATCAGACAAGATCTTCAGTTTTGCAACT
>JAFRWH010000082.1 GCA_017438085.1 Bacillota bacterium | reverse complement strand
TTCCATAGAGCAGCAGAAAAACGTTGTAGCTCAGATCGTTGGGAAAATACAGGTAGAAACGGTTCATAAGATAATCGCAGCTGTAAATATTGAGCCCGGCCCCAAGATCTTGTATCCTCCGGCCGCTTACAAGGCTCATGAAGGTATTGAACACATGATTGCCGAATATCCTGAAGGCGCTGTAATTAACAAGCCTGGAGCCCTTTGCAAAGCGGGCGCCGAGCAAACTGTCCAGCTTTCTGTGTCTGCCCTCCTCCAGCAGAGGAACCAGGTCTCTTATGTCCCCCTGGTCGTCTCCGTGAAGCACTGCAACGTAGTCATAGCCCTGTTCAAGAGCATAGTTAAAAGCGGTCTTGTGAGAGCCCCCAAGACCGTAGTTGTCGTGATTCTCCACGACCATAGCAGGAATGCTCAGGCTTTTTATAGCCTCAGCTGCGGCATTCAGGCCATCGTCCCTGCTGCCGTTATCCATGACAATTACCCTGCTGAAGAGCGCCTGTTTATCTTTCAGCGAGACTATCTTTTCTATGGTGCGGGGTATCTGAGCCCCGCAGTTGTACATGGGTATGAAAATGAGTATTTTTTCCATGGTTTAAAGCTTTTCGGTTATCCAGCCGAGCACGAAGAAGTTGCAGATCATGGTTATTGGGGTGATCACTATCTTTGCAAGCAGCTTGCCGTAGTCCAGAGCGAAGCGGTAAAGCGGAGGCATCGAGGCGCCGCTGTCCGTAAGCACCGGGTTCCCGCTGAGCCAGAGCGCCAGATCCGGGAAGAGCTCCCAGGCCAGCCACTGGGCAAGGAAAGAGACAGCGCTCACCAGCGCCAGCTGATAGAGCAGATAGGCCAGATACTTCTTCCTGAGGCTAAGACCGCCTTCATGAAGCACAAACGCGTGCCTGGTGGCGGTGAAGAACACGAATGTGATAGCGCAGAAAGAGCTTATCACATTGGAAAGCCACACAGGAAGGCCGGCCGCCATGGTCAGAAGGCTGTAGATGCCAAAGTCCAGAAGCCAGCCGCCTCCGGATATTACAAGGAAGCGGAGAAACTTGTTTTTTATCTTCATGATGCCTCCTTTTCAGATTTACCGCCTGCTATACGCCTCAGCAGCCTGCAGAGCAGGAAGACTGTCATCAGATATGCGTAAAGATAGGTCAGATAGAAGTACTTAGGGAAGGTGGCAGGCATAAGCGCAACCACCAGCGCCAGATTCCCAAGGGACCCCAGTCCCAGCCAGAAACCAAGCCAGCGCTTTTTTATTAGAAAAGCAATTGTATACAGCAGCGACAGCACTGCCGCAGGGGTCACATGCCAGGAGAAGGCTGTGATCCTCTGCCAGAGGCTCATGCTCTCCCTGTAGGGCGTATTTCCGTCCACATGCACATAAGCAGTGAGCTGGGATCGCAGATAGAGCAGCGGATACTTAAGTATCAGACGTTTGACCGCATCGCAGAAGCGTTCCTGGTCCGGATAAGAGGCTTTTTCCGCGTGACGCAGCACAAAAGCCCCGCCGTAGATGCTCTCTCCGTACTTTTCGTTAGCCATTTTTATGGTTTCGACCGGCACGAAGGCTTCCATTTCTGCAGCTTCATCCCCTATCATTTCCTCCGTGAGGCCGTTGCGCATCATTATCGTAACAGCATACGCCATGAAGGGTTTGGTCCTGAGCGCGACAGAAGGATTCTCCTCGAAGAAATAGCTCTTGATCTGGGGTACTGCAGCAATGGAAAGCACAAGAAAGTATACTGCAGCAGTCTTAAGGACAGCCTTTTTGTCCTTTATGCGGTATGCGCAGAGCAGAAGGATCAGCCCGAGAGGCACAAAATATATGCCCTCGCTGCGCCAGATAGCCAGAATGGAAAAGCCGGCGGAAAGAAGCAGAAAATCCTTCAAAGGCAGGCTCCCGAAAGCCCCGGAAGAGCTGCCATCAGCCCTTTTCAGTGCTTCGTTGTCATAGATAAGCTTGGCAACGACCGCAGTATATACCATGCCGTAAGTCGGAAGCCTGTGGGCTGAGATGCCCTGATCCATAACAAATGGAAGGCAGAACAGCAGATATATGGGCAGAGCGCTGAAAAAGCTGCCTCGCTCCCTTTCTCTGGCCATGCAGTAACCGCAGACCAGAGCCTGTATCAGCACTTTGACGAAGACCGGTCCCATGCCTGTGGGAACCATCATAAGACAAACTATCCAGTAGAAGCCTGTAAAGTAATTGAACCAGTAGGCATAGCTCTCCAGCTTCACCGCATCAAGAAAGATATTGAGCTCGTCGGACGTCAGCACAAAGGGGTGGTATCTGAACAGCCAGAAGACCAGAAAGGCCAGATAAGGCAGAGCATAGATAAATGTCCACCTCGCCCTCTTTCGCGCGTCAGAAGGGCAAATAACGGCCTCTGAGAAGCCCCAGAAGGCATAGAGAGCAAACAGCAATATACCTTTGCAGCATATATAATTGAACAGATTTGCCGAAGCGGGAACTTCCAGTATCCTTTTCTCCAGCCAAAAACTCAGCAGCCAGCTGATAATGGCTGCTGCCGCAGGGAATGCCCTGATGCAGGCTTTGGTTTTGTTTGGATCGGTACTTCCGCTCACTGTATCTTCTCCACCCTGAAATACTGAAGCCCGGCAGCGACAGCCGCCTGCACGCCCAGCTGGGAATCTTCAAATACTATGGTATTCTCCGGAGCAACGCCGAACTGCTCCATTGCAGCAAAAAAGGCATCCGGCTCCGGCTTCTTTTTAGCAATGCGGTTCTGATCGATTATCTCATCAAAAAGCGCCCTCCGTCCGAAGAACTTAAGTATCTCCTCCATGCTCTTTCTGTTTCCGGTTGATACTATCACAAGATAATACTCGTCCTTTATAGCCTCCAGCAGCTTCACCAGTCCCGTGTTTTCCTTTATCAGTCCGAAAAACTCAGGATAGTCCGCCATCTTCCTGTCATGCACCGGTTCTATAAGGGCATCGTAGTCATCCCCCAGCGGTTTGCGCAGAAAGTCCCTGTAATAGGAGCCGAAGCATTCATCCCGGAAGAACTCCGGGCTCATTCCGTGTCCGTAATACTCCAGCGCGCTTTCATAAGCAGCGTAATCCGCAGCCTCCGTATCGTAGAGGGTCCCGTCAAAATCTATTAAAGCAAGTTTGTTTTTCTCAGACATATCTATCCTTTGCAGCTGCATTTCCGCGTGACCGGCGGCCTTAAGGGACGCCGCTGCGGCTTTAACAAAGGTAGCACACACAAAGCCCCGATGTCAAATCAATTATTGCCTCTGGCCTGTCCCTGCTCCACTTTATGCGGGTTCACGTGCACCATTATGTGCTTTATCACCGGGAAGCCGGTCTCTACCCTGTCGTGGACGTTCTGGGCTATGGCGTGGGCGTCGTTCAGGCTGAGGGTGCCGTCGCAGCCGATCTCTATGTCCACGTAGATCCTGTTGCCGAATACCCTGGTGCGCAGTCTGTCTATGGACATGACCCCGGGCGCCGAC
>JAFRWH010000081.1 GCA_017438085.1 Bacillota bacterium | reverse complement strand
TATCTGGATAATGACTCTGTAAAGGAATTCATATCCACATACGAAAACGAAGGCTATAAGATAGTTTATCTTAAGCCTATTCTATATTCCAACGGAAAAGCCAAACCGGGCGGCACAGGCTATCTGCTGGCCACAAAAGAGCGCCACATGGTGGTCAGGCTCTGGGATTACATCAGGCAGATCATCAAAGTCGAGAGCAAGAACGATGTTCAGGATCCATCCATCACCGAGCGCTATGTGCGCTGGGAGAAGGATCCTTACAATGGTTTCTACGCCAGAGTCGGCATGGGTACTGCTCACAAGTACCAGCTGTATTTTGACAGCCGCTTCCCCTTTATCCATCAGAACAAGTTCCATCTGAACCTGGGCATTTCCTTTACCAAGTACAGAGGGCAGGAGATAACCGAAGTTATAAGCCAGCCCACCGGAGATCTCAAGACCGTCCGCACTCAGTATCCATCCAAGATAGGCACTGATGAGTATGTGGACACAGCCATCGATTTCCACAGGCTGAGCTGGAATTACGGCGAGCTTACTGATGCTGACAAGGAAAACTATCCCGACAAGTACACTGTTGCAGGCTATCAGCGCAGGGGTCTTTCAATGCTGGAGAACTCCTTTGTGATCGGCCTTATTGCTACTGTCGTAGCGTATTTCCTTGGCCTGCCTCTTGGCATACTCATGGCAAGAAAGAAGGACAGACTGGTGGATAAGATCGGTATGGGCTATATCATTTTCATCATCGCGGTTCCTTCTCTGGGCTACATCTTCCTGTTTGCAGCCTTGGGCACGACTCTGCTGCATCTTCCGTATAAGTTCGCAAATGCTCAGGTCAAGCTGCTGGCCTACATACTGCCCACCATTTCTCTGGCACTGCCTCAGATAGCAGGTCTTATGAGATGGATGAGACGATACATGATAGACCAGATGAACTCCGACTATGTCAAGTTCGCAAGAGCTGAAGGCATGTCCGAGAGCGAGATCTTCAATCAGCACATTTCAAAGAACGCCATGATACCCATCGTGCACGGCATCCCCGGAAGCATACTGGGCTGTCTTACCGGCGCTATCATCACAGAGCGTGTTTACGCGGTACCCGGCGTAGGCAATCTGCTTACCACGGCCATCAATGGACACGATAACGGCATCATAATCGCCTGCACTGTGTTCTACACATCGCTGTCCCTGATCTCCCTGATACTGGGCGACCTGCTCATGGCTAAGGTGGATCCGCGCATCACATTTGAAAGCAAGGCAGGTAGATAATCATGGAAAACGAAAAAAGAATCGCTGAAAACGAATTATTTACCTTCATAGACCACGACTCCATAGAATCCGAGCGTATCATCGCGCCCAGGTATTCTTACTGGAGATCCGTGCTCAGAGTGTTCTTCAGGAAAAAGAGCAACTGGGTGCTGATAGGGTTGTTCGCTCTGCTTTTGGGATGCTCCTTCATCATTCCGATGATCGCTCCCTATTCACCCTATGAAAATGTAACCGTTCCCGCTTCCTATCACCTGAGTCCTGCAAAGGCCATGGCTTATTTCGGAGGCGGCGGGCTCAAGTGGATACTGGGCTCCGGCGGTACCGGAAACTCCATCTTCTACGGTATCTGGTCATCCGCAAGGACATCCCTGTTGCTGGCAGTTATCTGCGCAGCCATCAACATGACCGTCGGCATCATAGTCGGCGCGCTCTGGGGCTATTCCAAGAGAGTCGACCAGGTGATGCTGGTAGTCTACAACATCATCGCTAACGTACCTTACATACTTTTAGTTACAGTTCTGATGTACGTAATCGGTTCCGGATTCGGCAGCTTTATCTTCGTATTTACGCTGACCGG
>JAFRWH010000080.1 GCA_017438085.1 Bacillota bacterium | reverse complement strand
TTGTTGGACTTTGTCATAAAGGTATTGCCACATGCGCAGGTAACTTTGCAGTCCATATACCCGGGGTGAATTCCCTCTTTCATTTCTGTAATCCTCCTGATCTTAATTACCTGGCTGAAAAATAGAGTTTCCGTCGCGCCCTGTGCCGAGGCCTGCTATTCTCGTCAAGCCCAATAATATTAGCACAGCAGAGCATTCAATGCAAGCATTTATTTTGCGAAGCTGAGCAGTTTTTCGTCCCTTCCTAGGCAGACGAAGCGCTGTTCTCCGCTGAAGTCCAAAAAGCTGCGGGAGGCAAAGCCTTTTTTCTCTGCCATGTGGCGCACTTCCTCAGCCTGACCGTTGCCGATCTCCAAAAAAGCAAGGCCTTCAGGCTCCAGATGTTCACCAAGAGCTGCAATTATGCGCCTTATTATGTCCATGCCGTCGTTCCCGCCATCCAGAGCCAGTCTGGGCTCATGATCCTTTACCTCCGGATCCAGCGCGTCCACGACTTTTGCGGGAATATAGGGTGGATTGCTTACTATCAGATCGAAGCTGCGGCCTCCTAGAGCTTCGAAAAGATCCGACAGGACAAGTTCTGCGCGCAGTTCGTACTTCTTCAGGTTTGCAGCAGCCACATCCAGCGCATCCTGCGAGATATCGGAGGCGGTCACCCGGCATCCGCAGCCTGCCAGAGCCATTGCCAGAGCTCCTGAACCGGTGCATAGGTCCAGAGCGGCTGTGTCCATGCCCTGTGAGCGGCGGTGTTTTGCAAACTTTACGGCTTCCGAAGCCATGATCTCCGTGTCGAGCCTTGGGATCAGGACTCTGCTGTCCACATACAGGCTGTATCCCATAAAGTCAGCCCGCATGAAAATATACTGCAGAGGTTCTCCCGTCACCCTTTTTTTTGCAGCCTCAATTGCGCTTTCCGCCGGTTTGCCTTCAATTTCGTCAGCCGCATGAGTAAAAAGCCAGCTGCGGTCTGCTCCGAGGATCTCCAGCATGATGTATTCGGCTTCAGCGGCAGCTTTTTCAGACCCGCCCCCCCGAAGTATTTTTTCAGTTTCTCTGAAGCACTCTCTTACTGTCATGACAGATCCGGTCTTAAGACTAAGCTTTCTTCTTTCTCTCGATGTAGGCGAGGGTCTCTTCCTCGCTCTTTATGAACTCACCCTCCGGTGTGATGCTCCCTACCCAGTATTCCACCGGCAGATCCGGGTCCTCCTGGCTGGGCAGCACTGCCTTCATGGCGGCAATAGCTACCTCCAGCTGTCTGAGGCTGGGTTCGGCGGTAGTAAGCTTTTGCAGCATTATGCCCGGCATGCTGAGAAGCTTTACAAAGCCATTGTTGTGACGACCGGTGAACTGAAGCAGTTCAAAGGAGAGTCCTGCGATCAGCGGCAGAAAAACAAGTCTTGAGACTATGCGGAGCGCAAGATTCGGCCAGCCCAGAAGGCTGAAGACCAGAAGCGCTATCACCATGACGAACATCATGAAGCTGGTTCCGCAGCGGGGATGCAGAGTGTAGAAGCTCTGGGCGTTCTCCGGTGTCAGCTCCAGACCGTTTTCGAAGCAGTGTATGGTCTTGTGCTCCGCCCCATGATACTGGAAGACTCTGTGGATCTCCGGCATCCTGGAGATCGCGGTAACATATATCACGAACATGCATATTCTTATGAGCCCCTCAAGAAGGTTCAGAAGGACGACGCTTTCCAGCCCCAAAGACTTTACGAAGTTCATGAGCAGTGTGGGCAGGATGATGAAAAGTCCCACCGTCAGCGCTATTGCAAGCACCACGGAGCTGTAGAGCATCACGTTAAGCGCAGTTTTCTCGCCGAATCTGCGGTTGAGCCACTCTTCCAGCTTGTCCGGCTCCTCAGCATAGCTTCCTCCCTCGCCTATGCCCTGCTCCTTCTCCAGCTTGTCCAGCAGCTCAGCGGAATAGAGCAGTATGCCTGTGCCTGTCACAAGGCTTGAAACGAAGGCAGCCACGCCTCTTATTATGGGTATCTTCTTCCAGCCGGCGGGAGAAGGAAGAGGCTCCACCACCAGGTGGATGTTGCCGCAGGGCTCTCTGTTGGCGATGGCCATAGCCCTGGCGCCTTTCATCATAAGCCCTTCCATTATGGCCTGTCCGCCCACCTTGGTAGGGGAGGCATTTTTCATGAATATCCTGTTAAGATCCATTTTATCTGTGCCTTAGACGCATCGGACCGGTTTTTACAGCCGCATCTTCCTGAAGCGTTCCACGAAATCTCTGTTGTTTTTAGTGTGTACAAGGTCGAAGATGACCTTTTCAGTGGCATCCTCCACGCCCATGTCAGCCACGGCGCGGCGCATCATCCATACGGCTTCCAGCTCCTCGGGGCTCATGAGTATATCCTCCCTGCGGGTGCCGGATTTAGCCAGATTCAGGGCCGGGAAAATGCGTTTTTCGGACAGATTTCTGTCCAGATGGAGCTCCATATTGCCCGTGCCCTTGAATTCCTCGAAGATCATATCGTCCATGCGGCTTCCGGTCTCCACAAGTGCGGTGGCCAGAATTGTTATGCTTCCGCCTTCTTCAATATTTCTTGCAGCCCCGAAGAATTTCTTAGGCTTGTAAAGGGCGGCGGGATCAAGACCTCCGGACAGAGTTCTGCCTGAGGGCGGTTCCACCAGATTGTAGGCTCTGGCCAGTCTGGTGATACTGTCCAAAAGGATTATCACGTCTTTCTTGTGTTCCACCAGCCTCTGAGCCCTTGCCAGGGTCATCTCAGCCACCTTCACATGATGGGAAGGCTGTTCGTCGAAGGTCGAAAATACTACTCTGCCGTTGATGGAGCGCTGCATGTCGGTGACCTCTTCCGGCCGCTCATCTATCAGCAGCACTATAAGCTCCGCATCCACGTTCTGTTTTTCTATGGCAGCCGCGATCTGCTTTAGCAGGGTGGTCTTGCCGGCCTTAGGCGGCGCAACTATGAGTCCTCTCTGGCCTTTGCCTATGGGAGCCACCAGATCCGTGAGCCTCATAGCCAGAGTGGAGCTGCCATCTTCCAGCCTTATGCGTTTGTTTGGAAATACCGGAGTCAGTTCCGAAAAGTCCCTGCGGCGGATGGCCGTGCCCGGATCGTCTCCATTTACGGTGTGCACATAAAGCAGGGCTCCAAAGCGTTCGTCCCGCTGGGGACGGCGCACCACTCCGTATATCTCATCTCCGGTCTTCAGGTTAAAGCGCCTTATCTGCTGGTTTGATACATATACATCTGCATCTGAACTGAGGAAATTATCGAAACGCAGGAAGCCAAAACCCCCTTCAGGCGCCAGTTCGAGTATGCCTGTGGTCTCGTATTTGTTTTCGTTTGCAGGCTTTTCCTTGATGACGATCCCGGGCTCTGCAGGCTGAAGGTCCTCCGATGCGGTCTCCGGAATGACTTCCGCCGCTTCGGGAGCCTCGTTTGTTTCATTCAGGACCAGCTGAGGCTGCTCAGCTGCATCCTTTGCGGCTTCAGCTGTTTTACCGCTTTCTGCCACGGGTTCTGCAGGCACTTCCTCAGCCTTTTTAGCCTCGAGCTCAGCTTTGGAAGGTCTTCCTCTGCGCTTTTTGGGCTTTGCCTCGGGAGCATTCTGCTTTTCCTCGGGAGCAGCCTTTTTTGCCTCAGAAGCGTCCGGCTTTTCCTCTGCAGGAACCGGTTCGGCAGCTTTTTCATCTGCAGCTTCACCCTCGGAAGATTCCTCTTTGAGAGTTTCGTCTTCAGCTCTTGCAGCCTCCGCCTCCTCGTGCATGCGGGTCAGAAGATCTATAATCTCCTGCTTCTTCATCTTCGAGCCTCCGGGAACACCCAGAGCGGCCAGAATCTCCCTGAGCTCGGCTACTTTCTTTTCTTTTAACAGTTCGAGTTCCATTTGTACCTCTGTCCGTCGTTTTTACTGAAGTTCAAGTATGGTGAGACCGTCGGCGATAAAGGCATAGTCCCTTCCTGCCACAATGCGCCGGGGCAGTTTCGATTTATCATCGGTTATATAGTTGACCAGAGTGCCGTCCTCGAGTTTTATCGTTAATAAGCGATAGGCGATTAAATCTTCATCTGACACGAGTGTACCGGTCAGAACCTGCGGAACCGTCTGAATCACAAGGCAGTTTTCTCCGCCTATATATGTCGAAAACATACATTTCGCTTCAGGTATTGCTTTGGGCGCATTTAACAGGCCGCTGATACCGGTCTCATCTGCGGTTTTTCCGTCTACAATGATTTTGGTATCGCTGCCGATGTGCCACGAATGAGCCTTATCATCTGTTATCGAAATATCGCCGTGGGGGATAGCGCTTCCGGCATCATTGGATCCCGTAATGGTGCCAAGCCAGCCATATCTTACGAGGCGCGGCTCATCATGCTTTTCTCTGGCCTCCAGACCGAGAAGACGGGTGCAGACCGCGGCCATTTCCGCGCGCTTTACATTGCTCTTTGGACGAAAATAAGTGAGACCATCTCTGGTGCTGCCTTCCATGATGCCTTCCCGGTACAGGGCATGCACATAGTCTGCATATTCAGTCCCTATATCCGTATGATCGTGGAAATGGATCTCGTATATTGAGGGAATATCATATTCCATGGCGAGCGCGCTCCAGCGGGCTATAAGCTCTCTTTTTGCATATACAAAACCGCCGCTGCGGTCATCCGCGCTCTCTTCAAAATCTGCGGCAGTCGCCCAGCCCTGCTCCAGGAAATATGCAACATAGCCCTGAGCCCAGCCTGCGATATCTGAAGCATCCAGCACATCCTTGTGCTTTTCCACCAGCGCAAGGCTTTCATCCTCGCTCACATGCAGCTTCAGGGTCCTGTAGAGCATAGTTATGCATTCCTGCTTGGTAACGTAATTTTCGGGACGGAAGAGCCAGCTTCCGTCAGGCTGTTCATAGCCCTCGATTATGCCTGCTTCTTTTGCCTTCTCGATATTTTCCAGGCCCCAGTACTCCTCCGCCACATCGCTGAAGAAACTTTCAGCTGAAGCGATCCTGGGCATCAAAACGATCGCTGCAATCAAAATCAGCAGCATAAAAAACGCTTTAAAAGAAGATGATTCTGAGAATTTTCTGACCATAACGATATAAAAGACTTTAAACTATATGCCAAAAGCTCCCGGAGAGCCGGGAGTTATTTACTGATTTATGGCAGCGGGACTGCTGTTTTCCTCTTCGGGATCCTTTATCCTGTAGATAGCCTTGACCAGGTTTTCTATGCCCTTTTCATCCCTCATGTAGAAAGAGAGGCTGTCAAGATCAGTACGGGTGCGGCCCTCGCCGGGAATGATGAAGGTTGCGATATTGTCCGAGCTTATACCGCCGGCTTTGGTTGCGACCTTTGCGGCAATGCCCCAGCTGAGGTCGGATTCCACGTTGTCCAGAACGACCTTGGCGACCTTGGGAATGTTTCCGGCCTTAAGGCATTTCTCCATGACCCTGACTATGAATTCCCTCTGCACTGCGGAGCGCTGAACGTCGCCCTCGGAATAGCTCTTGTAACCGCTGTAGTTGGACTTTCTGAAGCGCAGGAATTCAACGACATTGTTGGCGTCTATCGTCTGAAGCCCTGCGGGAATGTCGATCTTGAGCTCATGTCCGGGCGTGGTATCGATATACTTCATGTGGAAGGGTATCTCAACCTCCACGCCGCCTATAGCTTCCATGACCTTGCGGACATCTTCAAATTCCACCAGCGCGTAATAGTGTATAGGCATGCCGTAAAGAATGTCGGATACGGCTTCGGCCACCCTTGCCACGCTGTTTCCTGTGGAATAGTAGATGGAATTGATCTTGAAGAGAGAGGCGGCCTTTATGCCTTTGCGGGCATAGTAGGTGTCTCTTGGGATGGTCACGATGTCAACAGTCTGATGCTCCATATCGTAGGAGCCGAGCATAATTGTATCCGTAAGACCCTCGTTAAGGCCCAGCACAAGGACATTTACACGGTCCTGCGCCTTAAAAGCTTCGTAAAACTGACTGTTTTCGTCCACCACTATGGGAACCATGTCCTTGGAAAGGCGCTCATCGGGAGTCTCGTCCTCGGTCTCGGTCTTGGGACTGACGATGATGACCGCTTCGCCGAGATTCTCCTCCGCATGATGATTGATGCGGAATCTGGTGAGTCCGGTAGTAGCAACAGCAAAAACAACCAGGAAGCAGATCAGCGCCCTGATATCCAGACCATTTATAGTTTTTTTATTTTTAGAAGATTTGTTTGTGCCTGACATATTTGTTTTCCCCTGTTTCCAATACCCCTGAATTATTGGATTTAATATGTTAGCATATTTTGAGCCGTTTGTCTGTAAAAATATGATTACAGTTTAAACTCACACTGTGTTTTTTTCGTGATATCTGTATGTCATCTCTTTATAAGATCCTTCAGCAGCCTGAGTTCCGGGACCTTAAACCCAAGCAGCAAGCCCATGTATGCTGCCACGGCGAAAAGAACCGAAAGCGCAAGAGATACCAGGCTTCCGAAGGAAGCGGATATGTACAGATACAGAAGATAGGAGCCTCCAACGGATGCCAAGGCAAATGCCGCCAGCTGGGCAAGCTTGCCCCAGGAGCTGATGAGCCGGATCTTAGGATAGCGCCTGGTGAAGGTGAATATCAGCAGTCCGCTGTGAAGCATCTGGGCTATGCTGGTAGCAAGAGCAAGTCCAGCGTGCTTCATTGGTCCCACAAGAAGGAAGTTCAGCACTATATTGCAGCCTACGCTCAGCGCAGAGCACTTGACCGCGGTTTTAGTATCGTGCATGGAGTAATAGATCTTGGTTATGAACTGGTTGACTGACACAAAAGCCAGTCCCACCGCGTAAAAACGCAGCGAATCGGAGGTCAGCACCGCAGCTTCCGCATCGAAAGCGCCTCTCTCGAAGACGAAACTGATCACCGGGCGGGCATAGAATATCATTCCGAGGCTGAAGGGCATAGCCAGCAGCGAGATGATGCGTATGCCTCCTTCTGAAAGTTCGCTCATGTGCGCATGATCCTGCTGCACAAAGGCTTTGTTGAGCCTCGGAT
>JAFRWH010000079.1 GCA_017438085.1 Bacillota bacterium | reverse complement strand
CCTTTACCTTTTCCTCCGGACATCCTGGTTGTTTAGAATCCGGAGATTTCGCCTTATTATAGTTCTCCCGCTCGATGATCCCATGCTTGCGTTTTACCTGGGCGATATTCAGATGTGTCACATGGAACCCATACTCCTCCTGCACCCACTTCTGGATCTCTTCATATGTAGCCTTACTCTCGGCGGCGGTCAGATCCAGTTCATCCATATCGACTTGGACACTGATATGATGCTTCGCCTCTGAAAGTTTGGACAATAAACATACAGTCTCGATATGGCTGCTGAAGGGGAACATATCAACAGGGGTGCACTCGATGAAGCTGTAGTCCAAACCTGACAATATCTTTATATCCCTGGCCAGAGTGGATGGATTACAGGAAACGTAAACTATACGCTCGGGGCCAATGTCGGCTACGGTCCGGAGCAGGCTTTCCTTACATCCGGCCCTCGGAGGATCCAGTATGACCACGTCGGCCTGAACGCCCTGAAGCTTTGTATTTACTGCGTCCTCAGCCTTCCCCTGCACAAAGGTGGCATTGACTATGCCATTTATAACTGCATTTCTGTTGGCATCGAGAATGGCCTGCTTGTTGACCTCCACGCCTATAACGCGGGCAGCTTTGGAGGCCATGGAAAGTCCTATGGTACCTGCACCGCAGTAGAGGTCCAGCACCCGCTCGGTCCCGCTGAGGGCTGCGTAACGCTGTGCAATGCTGTAAAGTTTTGTGGTCTGAACAGGGTTCACCTGGTAAAAGGACATGGGGGATATCTCTGTCTTTATATCAGCCATCCCGGTCTTCAAAAGATCGTGAAGCACCCGGCAGCTTGCCGTGATGTTTCCGTCATCGTACTCTTTGATGACCATGACCTCGGCGTTGTCAGAGGCCCTGCTGCCATCCGGATCGCTGCAGCGTATGGTCATGCGTCTGCAATGGCGGCTCAGCCCTTCCATCTCTTTCTGTAGCTGCTTTGTGATAGCTTCATCCTGCAGCAGGCAGTCCTCTATGGGCACCAGTCTGTGGCTCTTTTCGCCATAAAAGCCCGGAATGCCGTTTTCCACTGCGAATTCCACCTTGTTGCGGTAGCGGCTGGGCTGCTCCATGCCCATTACAGGCCGGACTACAGGGTCTTTCAGCCCTGCGATGCGGGTCAGCACCGAGCGCACATAGCTGTCCTTCCAGGCCAGCTGGGCTTCATATTTAAGTTCACGCAGAGTGCATCCGCCGCAGTCCCTGAAGTAGGGGCAGTCGCTCTCCACACGGTCAGGGGATGGCTCTATGATGCGTACCGCCCTGCCCTTCAGAAGGGACGAACTGCGCTTTGCGCCTTTACTTCCGGCGCCATGATCCTCGTAAATCTCCACTTCAGCCAGGTCGCCGATGAGCGCCCCTTCAACGAACACCACCTGCCCGTCTTCCGTCCTTCCAATGCCTCTTCCGTCTGTACTCAGGTCTGTAATTCTTATCTCCATATTGTTTCCGGTCCTCTGATTTCAATATCCAAACCTCTGTTTTTTCAGTATTGTAACAAATGCCGCCAATAACTGCAATTAAACTCCCCGCCTCACATTCAGAAAGAACTTGATTCTACTGGAAAATAATGTATAATTATCATATTATTAACTGGAGAAAGCATTGATGTATAACTTTGATATTATCTGCGACTACATTGCCGCTTATGAAAAACTTCTTGCAGATATGGAAAAGATCCTTACCGATATTCTTTCGAATACGCTTCCGGGGAATATTTGTTCCCAGAAGAAAGGGCCATACATAAGCTTTGTAAAAAGGGAAACTGTTGATAAGAAGCGGATAAAAAAGGTGATCTCCCCGGGAGACCGCCTGCTGCCCGCATATGCTGACAAGTATTTTGCGAAAGCGCTGCTGCCATCTGTGATAAAAAACCATGAAGCCGCGCAGGCTTTTCTGAAAAAGCATTCCGGGAAGGAACTCCGTGAACTCATTGGCAAAATGGACAAACGGATACTGGAGCATTCAAGAGCCGCGCAGAATTGTCATTGTTTCGATCCCGAAACATGGCTGAAAAAACCTTATCACAGGCTCGACGATTATGACGCGCCGCAGTTTCCAACCCTGAGAGGCGAATATGTACGTTCGAAGTCTG
>JAFRWH010000078.1 GCA_017438085.1 Bacillota bacterium | reverse complement strand
CTTTACCTTATACCCCTTGGCCTCTGCCCAGCGGGTATACATGCGCAGCAGCATCTCCGCCCAGTCCTGAGCGTCGGTGCCGCCGGTGCCGGGGTGTATGGTTACTATTGCGTTGTTTTCGTCGTACTCCTCCGTAAGCAGCGTCCTTATGCGAAGATCCTCCGCCAGCGCTCTGAACTTCTTCTGATTCTCCAGAGCTTCATTGGCAAATTCATCGTCCTCCGACTCCTCCGCCATCTCCACCAGCACCTCAGTTTCGTTCAGAAGCTCCGACAGCTCCTCGAACTCCTTCAGGCTGTTTTCCAGCTGTCCCTTGAGCTTCATGCGTTTCTGAGCCCGCTCGATGTCGTTCCAGAACCCCTCGGTCTCCATTTCTATCTTAAGATCCGCCAAAGTCTCCCGTATATTCTGTACGCCAAGAGACTCCTCCAGATCTGTAAGGGTCTCTTTTGCTTCAGGTAATTCAGTTTTTAAAGCTTCCAGTTTAAGCATTACTCTTCCACGAAATTCTTCACTTTTCCGTGACAGTTCTTGTATTTCTTGCCGCTGCCGCACCAGCAGGGGTCATTTCTGCCTGGCATCTTCTGCACCCTGATGGGCTGGGCCTTTACGCCGCTGTTATCTGTGCCCTGGATGCGCTGGCCGGGGCTCGCCTTGTCCGCGCTGACAGCAGTGCCTCTTCTCTTCTTTTCTGCATCGGCAGCTGATTCGATCTCATCCTTGACGCTGGCGCCCACGCTGACAACCTGACGCCTCTGAGCGTCAGTCTGTATGGTAAGAGCCAGGCAGTTGCGGACCATTTCCTCTCTGATGGACGCGACCATCAGTTCGAACATGTCAGAACCCTCGTTGGCATAAGCCATGGCAGGGTCCTCATGGCCGACAGAACGCAGGCCGATGCCATGCTTCAGCTGATCCATGGCGTCGATGTGGTCCATCCACTGACGGTCCACTATCCAAAGCAGCAGCACGCGCTCCAGCTCTCTCATGCGTTCGCTTCCGATAAGGTTTTCCTTTTCCTGATAGAAGGCCTGCATCTTTTCGTAGATGTCATCAGCCAGCTTGTCTCTGGTCAGATCCTGCTTTTCCGCCTCCGAATAGCGGGGCTTGGGCATGATCTTGTTGATGGCGTCTATCTTTCTGTTCAGCTCATCGAAATCCCACTGCTCGGGATACTCGCCGCCGGCAGCCACGTAATCCGCTATCTCTCCTGCGATATCCTTCATCATGGACAGCAGGTAATCCTTAAGGTTTTCGCCTCTGAGCACCCTCTTGCGCTCCGCATAGATGATGCTCCTCTGGCGGTTCATAACGTCGTCGTACTGCAGAACGTACTTTCTTGTGGAATAGTTCCGGCCCTCCACCTTCTTCTGGGCGCTTTCTATCTGTTTAGTGAGCACGCCCGCCGTTATTGGGGTATCCTCGTCCACAGCCAGGCGCTCCATCATGTTCTGCATGCGTTCACCGCCGAAAAGACGCATCAGATCGTCGTCCAGAGCCACGAAGAACTGGGAAGAGCCCGGGTCTCCCTGACGTCCGCTTCGGCCGCGGAGCTGATTATCGATACGCCTCGCTTCATGGCGCTCGGTGCCTATAATGTGAAGGCCGCCCAGCTCCTTTACTCTCTGCTGCTCTTCAGGAGTGCTGTCCTTGCCGCCCAGGATGATGTCCGTGCCTCGGCCTGCCATGTTGGTGGCTATGGTGACGGTGCCCTCGCGGCCTGCGTTGGCTACGATCTCGGCCTCCCTCATGTGCTGCTTGGCATTCAGTACGTCGTGCTTGATGCCCCTTCTCTGCAGCATGGCGGAAAGCATCTCGGACTTCTCAACGGAAATGGTGCCTACCAGTACGGGCTGGCCTGTTTCGTGGTGCTCTATTATGCTCTCAACTATGGCCCTGTACTTGCCCTTGGCTGTGGTGTAGACCACATCCTCCAGGTCCTGTCTCTGCACAGGTCTGTTGGTGGGGATGACGATGACCTTCATGTTGTAGATATCAACGAACTCGTCTTCCTCGGTCTTGGCGGTACCGGTCATGCCCGCCAGCTTGTTGTACATGCGGAAGTAGTTCTGAAGGGTGATGGTGGCCAGAGTCTTGGACTCGCTGCGCACCTTTATGCCCTCTTTGGCTTCGATAGCCTGATGCAGACCGTCGGAATAGCGGCGTCCGTACATCAGACGGCCGGTGAATTCATCTACTATGACGATCTCGCCCTCGTTTACTATGTAGTCCACATCGCGCTTCATAAGGTTGTTGGCCTTAAGAGCAGCGTTGATGTGGTGAGAAAGCTCCATATTGTCCGGATCAGCCAGGTTCTCCACGCCGAAATAGCGTTCAGCCTTGGCTACGCCGTCCTCGGTGAGGGAGATGGTGCGGTCCTTTTCTTCCATGGTGAAATCTTCGCCTGGGCGCAGATTGCGCACGAAGCGGTCCGCCTTGTTGTAGAGATCGGAGCTCTCCTCGCCCTTGCCTGATATGATCAGCGGGGTCCTGGCCTCGTCTATAAGTATGGAGTCCACCTCGTCCACTATGGCGTAGTTGAGCTCCCGCTGCATCTCGTCCTTGGCGTAAATGGCCATGTTATCGCGCAGGTAGTCGAAACCGAACTCGTTGTTGGTGCCGTAGGTGATGTCGGAGTTGTAGGCAGCCTTTCTGTCCTCGCCGGAGACCTCGTGGATGATGCAGCCCACAGTAAGACCCAGCCAGGTGTAGACCTGACCCATCCAATCGCAGTCACGCTTTGCCAGGTAATCGTTTACGGTCACCACATGGACGCCCTTTCCCTCCAGAGCGTTCAGATACACGGGAAGTGTAGCCACAAGGGTCTTGCCTTCGCCAGTCTTCATCTCAGCGATATTGCCCTCGTGGAGCACCACGCCGCCTATAAGCTGCACGCGGAAATGCTTCATTCCCAGCACTCGCCAGCTGGCCTCGCGGCAGACCGCAAAGGCTTCCACCAGCAGATCGTCCAGAGTTTCGCCCTTTGCCAGACGCTCCCTGAATTCGGCGGTCTTAGCCTGCAGCTGCTCGTCCGAAAGAGCCTGCATGGAGGGCTCCAGCGCCTCTATGCGGTCCACTATCTTCTCTATTCTTTTTATTTCCTTGGAGTTTGCGTCTCCGAAGATCTTTTCAAGAAAACTCATTCTCTGTCCTTTCCGAACCCCTCGTTTTATCAACAAAGTATTATATCACACTATTCTGCTATTGACAATCAATCTTGGGAATGCT
>JAFRWH010000077.1 GCA_017438085.1 Bacillota bacterium | reverse complement strand
CTCCCCGCTTATATCAAGGCCTTTAGCCTTTGCCTGCCTTATCAGCTCCACGCTCTCCTTAACTGACATGTGGCAGGCGTGGAAGGGACAGCCGGTCTCTTCGGATAGCCTGATGTCACGTTCGACCTCCATCCACTCGCTGGCGCTGTTTATAGTCCTGTGGCCGTGAGCCTTTGCGTAAGCCCCTTCGTGGATATATCCGTTTCCCGACTCGCTGTTGACCTCGCAGTGTGCCACGCAGAGCTTTCCGAAGGCTTTGATGCGTTTCATTGCATCTTTCATCATTTCTTCGCTCTGGACTCCGTGTCCGTCGTCTGAAAAAGCGCAGACCTGCGGCGCCATACCCTCAAGGTCCGCCATTTCAAGGCCGTCTTCATTTACGGTGATGGAACCGTAGGGGTATACGTTGATTACGGCGTCGCGCTCTATGATATCCAGCTCTTCCTTAAGATGTTCCGGGCTGTCAGGCACCGGCTTAAGGTTTGGCATGGGGCAGACTGCTGTGTAGCCGCCTCTTGCGGCGGCCTTAGTGCCGCTTTCCATGGTCTCTTTATATGAAAAACCCGGCTCGCGAAAGTGCACGTGCACATCGCAGAAACCGGGAAATATAACAATGTCAGAAGACTCGGATACCGGGAGCTCTGCAGCCAGCGCTTCCAGATCCAGTTTCTTTTCAAATCCTTCGTATTCCTTTGGAGCAATCACTCTGATGGCAGCCATTTTTTGATATTCCTTCCGTATACATATCCGGCAGGCAGGCCTTGTATCTGCAGCTAGTCCCTTACAGTTACTTCAGATAAAAACCCTGCCGAGAAGGGCAGGGTCGGATATACAGGAATAATGCGCATCAAAAATGAAACACATACCATATAACTCGATCTTGCCGATCTCTCTGGATCGTCCTTAAAGACCAATTTTACGGGCATTATTATGCCACAGCAGGCGCTGTATTGTCAATGGAAATATGGCTGTCCGGGCAGATTAATTCTGTGGAGTTTAATGCTTCATTGTGATATACTGATATCGGAAAAATCTCCCCGTAAAATACAGAAAAGGAGCAGATCATGGAATTTAAAAAACTCATAGAAGAACGCAGAAGTGTGAGAAAATACAGCGGTATTCCCAGTCACGAAGAGCTTGTTGCGATCCTCGATGATGCCCGTATGGCTCCGTCCTGGAAGAATCAGCAGACCGCAAGAAAATACGTCGTGGAAAGCCCCGAAAAACTGGCGGAATTCAAAGAAAAATGCCTGCCGGTATTCAACGCCAACAGCGCTGCAGGGGCTGCAATAATAGTCACCACATTTGTAAAGGACGTGGTCGGCTTTGATACCGACGGACAGCCCACAAACGAAGTCGGAAACAAGTGGGGCGCCTACGATCTTGGCCTTCACGATGCCTACCTGCTGCTTGCTGCAAAAAATGCAGGCTATGATACTCTCATCATGGGCATCAGAGATGCCAAGGCCATACGCAACATGCTGGAGATTCCTGCAAATGAAGTTATCATGTCTGTCATCGCCATAGGAAAGAGAGACCAGGAGCCTGCCTTAAGGCCCCGCAAAGAGCTGCAGGAGACTGCCAGATTCTTTTAACTGATCAAAAGCCAAAGACCTTATGGTCTTCGGCTTTTATTGTTTAAGGAGGCTTTATGTATATTTATGACAACGGAATAAGACTTGCCGCAGATCTGGACATGCCGAAAGATCTGCCTGTTGTTCCCTGCGGAGCGGAGGGCAGCGCTTTCCGCTATCTGGATACTTCAGACCGCAAGGTTCCCCTCTGCATAATAATACACGGCTTTACGGGCTGGCGCACCGAGCGACATCTGATGGCTTTGTCAGAAATGATGAACGAGCTGGGCATGGCCACTCTCAGACTTGATATGTACGGTCACGGCGAAAGCGGCGGCAGATTCGAGGACCACGATCTTTTCAAATGGCTGTCGAATATCAGCAGGGCAGTGGAATATGCTGAAGGCCTGCCCTTTATCAGCGATATCTATCTGTGCGGACATTCTCAGGGAGGTCTGGCTGTGATCCTTGCAGGCGCCATGCTGCAGGATAAGCTCAAGGCTATAATTCCTCTGTCTCCTGCCACGATGCTGCCTCAGATGGTGAGGGCCGGACGATTCTTCGGGCAGACATTTACTGACGAGCTTCCTGAAGAGATAGAGATACTCGGCAAAGGGCTGAAGCTTAAAGCCAATTACGCCAGAGTAGCCCGGATGCTGCATGTGGAAGAGGCTATGGAACAGTTCAAAAAGCCCGTCCTTATAGTCCATGGGGACGCTGATGAGGCCGTGCCGGTGCAATATGCGGAGGAAGCAGACGAGATCTTCGAAAACGATACGCTTATACTCATTCAGGGAGATTCGCACTGCTTCGACTATCATCTCGATCTGATGGTGGACGCGGTAAGGGAATGGCTCTTAGAACAGCTTTGATAAAACTTTTTTGATAGATAAATGGAGGGTAGTTATGATAACAGAAAAAGAATTCAACAAGAATATGAAGATGGGCTTCGGCCTGATGCGTCTTCCGAGGCTTGAGGACGGACAGACTATCGATGTGGAGCAGACAGCGAAAATGGCGGATCTGTTCATCGAAGCCGGAGGCACCTATTTCGATACCGCCTATGCTTATCCCGGCTCGGAGGAAGCCATAAAGAAGGCTCTGGTGGAACGATATCCAAGAGACAGCTATACTCTGGCCAGCAAGCTGATGGCAAATAAGGACATCGATCTTGAGACTGCCAAAAAGGAGATCGAGGTAAGCCTTGAACGCAGCGGCGCAGGCTATTTCGACTATTATCTTCTCCACGCTCTTCAGCGCAGCAATTACAAGTATTACGAGGAATACGGCCTCTGGGACTATGTTAAGGAACTAAAGGAAAAGGGCCTGATAAAGCATTACGGCTTCTCCTTCCACGGCGATCCCGAGCTTCTGAAGGAACTGCTGGCGGCGCACCCCGATGCGGAATTCGTTCAGCTTCAGATAAACTACGCTGACTGGGAGAACCCCGGTGTGTGCTCAAGAGAGAATCTTGAGATCTGCAGAGCTGCAGGCAAGCCCGTGACCGTTATGGAGCCTGTAAAGGGCGGAATTCTGGCGGAACCCATTGATACAGTAAAGGCTATTCTGGATGCTGAAGGCAAGGGCTCCTACGCCAGCTGGGCGCTGCGCTTTGTTGCAAGCCAGGAAGGCCTGCTGACAGTGCTTTCCGGTATGAGCAGTCTGGCTCAGATGGAGGACAACCTGAGCTTTATGAAGGACTTCAAGCCTCTGGACGAACACGAGCTGGAGGTGATAAAGGCCGCTCAGAAAGCTATCGACGAGGACAAGTCCATCCCCTGCACCGCTTGCCGCTACTGCACCAAGGGCTGCCCGATGGGCATTCCTATCCCCGACATCTTCGCTGTTGAGAACCGCAAGAAGGGAAGCCCTGAATTCCGCACAAAGAGGGAATACGTGATAGTCACCCAGGGTAAGGGCAAGGCCAGCGACTGCATACAGTGCGGTCAGTGCGAAGCCGCATGTCCCCAGCACCTGCCCATCATCAGCCTGCTGGAGCAGTGCAGAGCTCTCGAATAGCATAAAGGCAGCGCAGACTGCCCGTGGAGGTTCCCATGTTTACTATTATGGAAGCCGAAGAGGCTGTAAAACTCATACCAGACGGGGCTGTCATAGGCCTCAATTCCTTCGTGGGGCTGGCTAATCCCGAGGCCATACACGATGCCATAACGGAAAGCTTCAGAAAGACGGGGCACCCTAAAGACCTTACACTGATATCTTCTGCGGGCTTCGGCCTTTTCGACCCGGAGCGAAGCGCGGAAAACTACATCAGGGAAGGCGCGGTAAAAAAGATAATCTGCGGTCATTTCGGCGCCATGCCCAGCACCAAAAAGCTGGTGCTGGAGGACCGCTTTGAGGCGTATAATCTGCCTCTCGGACCCATGTCTCACGGCATGAGGGCTCAGGCAGGAGGGCACGAGGGTTATCTCAGCCGCATAGGTCTTGGGCTTTTTGTGGACCCAAGGATAGAAGGCCCAGGGCTCAACAATCTTTCAAAGGATCAGAGCCTTGTGGAGCTGGTGGAATTCGAAGGGGAAGAGTATCTGAAATACAGGCTTCCGGCCTTCAACATCGCCATCATCAAGGCTTCCAGCGTCGATGCATACGGCAATATTTCCTTCGAGGATGAATACTGCACCATCGATGCTCTGTCCATTGCTCAGCTGACCAAGAGGAACAAGGGCAAGGTCCTTGTTCAGGTGGACAGGGTGCGCCACGACTTTTCAAGGCCCAGGGATGTCATAATCCCGGCCGCTTTTGTGGATGCGGTGGTAGTAAAGGAACCGGCTCCCGGCAAGGGCAGCAATGCCACGATGTCCGGAGATCTTCACGTTCCTTCCTCCCACATGCAGTACTGGTACAGGCGTCTTGAGAAGGAGAATGCAGGTTCCGGGCGGAAGCGGGGCGACGATTCAGCCGATATCATAGGACGCAGAGCGGCAAAGGAGCTGAAGCCCGGAGATATAGTGAATATAGGCTTCGGCATTCCGGAGATGGTCGGGAAATACGCCACGGCTTCCGGCATACTCAAGGATCTTACTCTGACAGTGGAGTCCGGCGGCATGGGCGGGCTTCCCGCAGGCGGACTTGACTTCGGCGCCATGATAGGCGCAGGCACCATCTGCGATATGGCCAGCCAGTTCGATTTCTACGATGGCGGAGGCCTGGATATCTGCTTTATGGGCGGCCTCGAAATGGACCGTTTCGGAAACGTGAACGCTCACCGCGGAGCCGACCAGGTGGCCGGCATCGGAGGCTTCGGCAACATCACTGCGGCCACTCACAATGTGGTCTTCTGCCTTACCACGAGCACCAAGGGGCTCGATGTACGGGAAGAAGACGGGCAGATCCGGATATGCAGCGAAGGCAGCATACCCAAGATCGTCGATAAGGTCCGCAGCATCAGCTTCTCAGGCGATATGGCTGTGAAAAACGGCCAGCATATACTCTATGTGACGGAGCGCTGCGTGTTTGAGCTCCGAAAAGAGGGACTCACGCTGACAGAAGTCTATCCCGGCGTGGATGTAAAAAAAGACATCCTTGACAGGCTGCCTTTCGAAGTGAAGGTAGATCTGAAATAAGTGTAAAACAACAGAAAACGCGGACTGCAATGGTCCGCGTTTTTTATTCAGGAATCAAGTCCTACGAGCTTTCTCCTCCTTCTGACGAAGGCTGAGATAAGTATTTCTATGCCCAGGACTCTTACGTGGAAGCTGAAGTGATGGAAGGGATTCATAAGAAGAAGCACCGCAAGAGCTACAGATATGACTATTTCGATTATATCTATCACTCTTGCCTTTTTATGTTCATACATTTCGGTGATCTCAAGGGATGCCTCCGAAAGTGTCCGGACTGCCCAGATGACTCCGAGCTTGTCTATTGCGGCGGGATCATTGCGCTGAAGCAGCAGCACTGCGCCCATAGCCATGCTTATGAGGCTCTGTCCAAGTTCTGCGCCGGATTCAGGATAGTGCAGGCTCACGAACAGATTATACAGGGAAAAAATCCAAAGGCCTCCGCCCACCACATAAGGGGCATAGACTGAAAGCTCGTCCGGAAAGATGATCAGAAAAATGCCCACGACCATCAGCAGCGCTACCATGTAGTCTTTTTCCAGAGTCAGAACGAATTTCTTCATAACGGTCTCCTTTTCGCAAATTATTATATATTTTAACATCTGTGACCGGGGGCTGTGCAAGAGCTTTTTGATGCATCGGCTGCGCTTTTTATATATAATATAACAAATGGAGGTGGTCTCATGAAAAAACTGATTTCTCTGATTCTTTCCGCTGTGCTTCTGCTGGCTTCGTTCAGCTTTGCAGCTGCAGAGGATGATTATTATACCGATGCCAAAACGGCAGCGGACTATCTTTACTCGCTGAGCCTTTTCGAGGGAACCAGCAAGAACGCGGAGGGAGTACCTAACTACAGCCTTGATAAGATCCCCACAAGGGAGCAGGCTATTACCATGCTGATTCGTATGCTGGGCAAGGAGCAAGAGGCTGTGGAGAACCACTATCCCCATCCGTTCCAGGATGTTTCCCCCTGGGCGGACGACTATGTGGGATATGCGTACGAATATGGTCTAACCAGCGGCACCAGCGCCACCATTTTCAGCTACGGAGACCCTAATACTCCGGCTTCGGCCACCATGTATCTGAGCTATGTGCTCAGGGCTCTGGGTTATGACGACGATGCGGGGGACTTCAAATGGTATGCTGCATGGGAGCTTTCGGACGAGCTGGGCTTCACGAAAGGCGAATTCAACAAGGATACGAATGACGGTTTCCTGCGCTCCGGAATGGTGCTGATCTCAGCTAACGCTCTGGCGGTGAAGCCTAAGCACAGCAGCAGGACCCTGTATGCGAAGCTGGACGATGAGGGCGCTATTGCTCTGAGGGAAGTTCCGGGCTCTTCGACAGGATCCGGAACCGGAGACGGCTCTGAGAGCGGCAGCGGTGCCGGAACCGAGCAGGGCAAAGAAGAAGGAACGAAGCCTGAACCTGAAAAGACGAAGGGCAGCGTCACCCTGGGTAAAGCCGAGATCAACGGCAGGAATGCCAGCATCGCTATGGTAGACATGACCGGCCGCAAGGGCTTCATCACCTTGGCAGGGGATTCGGTCACCCTGGATATGCCTTATCAGGATCATATTGATCAGGCAGCGGCTCTGGCTGGCGAGCAGCCTGCTCTGTCGGTCAACGGAACATACTTCAATGCATATTACAAGACGAATCAGGAGCTTCGCTATCCTGACAACTGCGCCAACATAGAGCAGACCGTGCTTAAGGACGGCAGAGTTGTGATGGGAGGCGGCTCCACAAAGGTCATGAGCCTGGGCTTTGATGCCGAAGGCCATGCTATGGTGGGCAAAGTGTCCTTCAGCCCCGAGGTCAGCATAGCCGGAATGACTTATGTGCCCTGGGCTGTGAACCAGTATTATTCCGACGAATATGCCGTGATGCTTTTTACCGGGGAGCTGTATTATCCTGTGGAAATACCATCGGATGCGAAGATCTTCTGGATAAAGGACGAAACGGTGATCGATGTGCAGTCAGGCGGCGGAAGCATTACTGTGCCTGAAGGGAGCTGTGCGCTCGTATTTCAGAAGGCGGCTTATGCAAGCGCTTTAAAGTGGAACGAAAATCTGAAGAAAGGCACAGACGCCGTAATAAGCGTGAAGATCGCAGCGGACGATCCAATCTGGCAGTCCTGCGTGGATGCGGTGGCCGGCAATCCTGCGCTGGTTGAAAACGGCGCGGATATCACATCCGAGATCAGCGGTGTGGAGGACAAGCTGCTGGCTGACACTGTTGCGCAGAGGAGCTTTGCTGCGGAAATGAAGGATGGAAGGCTCCTTATCGGAACAGCTGTTGCAAGTCCCGCTCAGCTGGCAGAATATCTGGTCAGCGCCGGAGCAAAGAATGCGGTCTGCCTTGACGGCGGCGCTTCAAGCGCTCTGGATGTGAACGGCATCAGGATCACCTCGCCCGGAAGAAAGCTGACCAATGTAATACACATCTACTGATTTTAAGAAAATACATGTTATAAAAAACGAAGGAAGCCCCCCATGATTTAAATCATTGGGGGTTACTTTTTTTGCTTTCTTTCATTTAAAAGCGGATGTTTTGAAGGTTTCTGATCATATTTGTCTTGTTGTTCAGCAGAAATATCTGATGAAAAAATAAAAACACTATGTACATTTAAGAAAAGAATGGTATACTGTAGGCGCAAGGTTAGCAACTGCTAACCAATTATATAAGGATATAGTTAGCGATAGCTAACCTAATGGAGGATAAACAATTGGAATGGATAATGGATAATCTGGGCACTCTGATCTGCGGACTTGTTGTCGCGCTTGTGGTCGGACTTGCTTTACGGAGTGTCATCAGAGAAAAGCGGAGCGGCAAATGCAGCTGCGGCGGGAACTGCGGAGCATGCGGTGCATGCAGCGGAATACCTTCCGGCGCTTTGGAAGAAGCCAGAAAGAATATTCTGAAAAATAAAGCTGTTTAAAGTTTCTAAACATTTAAAGAAGGGAGACAGATACCATGAGACTGAGCGACACTGCTGCGGACAGTTTTTCTGCAGTAAAGAAGATCAACGGCGATGCTCATTTTATGAAGCGCATAACTTCTATAGGCATCACTGAAGGAAGCAGTCTTCAGACCGTAAAAAACGATCCGAAAATGCCTCTGCTGATCTATTCAAGGGAGACTCTTATTGCATTGAACAGATCTGATGCAGAAAAAGTGGAGGTGGCAGCATTATGAAGACAAGAATCGCGCTCCTGGGTCAGCCGAATTCCGGAAAATCAACAGTATTCAATGCCCTTACCGGATCCCGTCAGCATGTTGGAAACTGGCCCGGAAAAACCGTCGAAAAGAATGATGGTGAATACACTTACAAGGGAAATAAGTACACCGTTACCGACCTTCCGGGCAGCTATGGCTTAAGCGGAAACTCGGATGAGGAAAAGATAACAGTGGACTTTATCCGCAGCGGTCAGGCGGATCTGGTATGCGTTCTGGTAGATGCCTCTCAGCTTGAACGCAGTATGTATATGGTGGCAGAGTTTGCGGAGCTGAACACTCCTTTGGTGCTGCTGCTGAACATGATGGATGTTGCGAAGCAGCAGGGCAAGGAGATAGATGCAAAACGTCTTTCGGATAATCTCGGCATCCCGGTGCTCCCATTTGTGGCGGCTGAAAGCAGCGGTTATGAGGAGCTGAAAGCTCTGCTTGCAAAAGAACTGGCAAGCCCTCATACACTTAAGACTACACCCGGTATTGGAAGCGCTGAGTCTGACAGCCCTGAGGCAGTGCTTGAAAAGAGCCGCGCAAAATATGAGTGGATCAGCAGCATGCTTGAAGGGGTCACCCGCACAGCTCAGGAGAAATATACGCTAAGCAAGTGGGACAAGCGGCTTCTAAAGCCTGTCACAGGAAAGATATGGTGTCTTGGCATAGTATTTCTGGGCTTTCTTACAGCGATGCTGGTATGTCTGCCGCTGATGGGAGCGGGCTCAATGATCCCGCAGATACTCAACGAACCAATAGCGGATCTGCTAAATGGCTGGAATGTGCATCCCTGGCTGGTATCTATTTTCAGTGTGATCATACCTAACACCTTGTATTTCTGCATAGCCATGTCGGGGTTCGTGTTCGGTGTAAATATAGTTTTCGGCTTCCTGGAGGAGATAGGCTTTCTGGCCAGAGCCGCTTATCAGTTTGACAACGTGCTTTCGAAAATAGGTCTGCAGGGCAAGGCAGTCTGCTCACTTCTTATGGGCTTCGGCTGCACGATAGGAGGCACCAGCAGCACCAGAGTGATGGACAGCTGGGGCCAGAGGATGCTCACAATGGCAATAGTCTGGGCAGTGCCCTGCGCATCCATATGGACCATAATCCCCGTGATCAGCGGAATGTTCTTTACTCCGCTTCAGACACTGCTTGTGGTCGTATGTATTCTTCTGTATATGCTGCTGATGATATTCGTCGTTTCAAAGGTGTTCGGCGCCAGGCTTTCGCCAAGAGATGACAGACATGGACTGGTCATGGAGCTTCCTCCTTATCACAAGCCTCACTGGAAGCATATAATCCGGGAAGCCGTGATGAAGGCTTTCGATATTTTCAAGAGAGCTTTAAGAACAGTTACTCTGATATCCCTGCTGTTCTGGGCGTTTTCCTTCAGTTCCTCAGGGAATGTGGCGGACAGCTTGCTTTACAAGGTGGGGACTTTCATCGAACCGGTCACAAGATTCTTCGGCATGGGCTGGAGGACATTCATGGGCTTCCTGAGTTCCGCTTTTGCAAAGGAAGCAGTGCTGGGCGTGCTGAACGCGGTGTTTGTGGGCAATGGTTCTCTTCTGGATGCGACCTTCAGGACATCTTCTGCTGCGGCTACGGATTCGGCGCTGCTGGCTGAGCTCATGAATGAGAGCATCAGCAAACCGGAAGCTCTGGCCTTCATGTTTGCCTGCACCTTCAATATTCCCTGCGTAATGGCGCTTTCCACCACCTACAGGGAGTCCCACTCTCTGAAGTGGACTGCAAAAGTGGCGGGCTTTTATGTATGCGGTGCGCTGCTCCTGTCCTGCATCGTATATCATGTGACAGCGCTGTTCCTGTAGACCGGCAGTTTTGCGAAAACAGGCATGTCACAGGAAAAGCTCTCCGGCAGCGGAAATGCGGAAAGACCAAAAGATAATCATCTCTTTTTCTTGACCTTCCGGCTTTACTGTGCTATATTACAGGAGCCTTGCGGCAGACAGTTCGAAATCCATCCTGTCTTTAAACAAAACTAGGGCGAAAAAGTGTATTTTGGCGTGCCCTTAATGGGTACGCCTTTTTATCGGTTCCGGGCAGCCTTGGCACAGCCTGTGAATCTGTGCTGCTTTCGCGTGCCCGGTTTTGGCCCGCGTTTTTTATTGATTCTGAAAAATAAGGAGGACTTAAATGAGCCTTGGTCTGAGTATCAGAAACATGAACAGGACCCACAAGATGATCTTTTCTGCAATGGTCATCGCCATCTATGTAGTTGTTATGTACTTCACACAGAACTTCGCTTTCGGCCAGTATCAGGTGAGAATAGCAACTGCGATCTACTCTACTGCATATATTTTCCCCTTCCTGATAGTGCCCCTTGGTCTTTCCAATCTGCTGTCCAACATGCTGATGGGAGGACTGGGCTTCTTCGATATAGTGGGCGGCGGCCTTGTCGGCATCGCCACCGCCGGCTGCTGCGCTCTGCTCGGCAGGATCAAAGCCCCCGAATGGACCGTAATATTTCCGGTGTTCCTTATCCCGGCGCTTGGCGTATCCCTCTGGCTGAGCCGCATACTTGGGCTGCCTTACTGGGTGCTGGCATCAAGCCTGCTGGTGGGACAGGGCATAGCCGGTATAGCCGGATTTTTCCTGGTGAAAGCGCTTAAAAAGATCTGGAGAATGCAGTAGCAGCTGTATCATGCCATAGAGGAGAACGCGATGAACGAAAGAAACAGAGAGGCGGAAGGCCTGAGCCTTCTCGGAAACAGCCGGACCGAATATAAAAGCGATTATGCGCCTGAGGTCCTTGAGACATTTGAAAACAAACACAAGGAAAACGATTACTTTGTAAAATTCAACTGCCCGGAATTCACCAGCCTGTGCCCGATCACCGGTCAGCCGGATTTTGCGACCATATATATCTCCTATGTGCCTTCCGAACGCATGGTGGAGAGCAAGTCTCTGAAGCTCTATCTTTACAGCTTCAGAAATCACGGAGATTTCCACGAAGACTGCGTGAATAAGATCATGAAGGATCTGATAAAGCTTATGGACCCCAAATACATAGAGGTATGGGGCAAGTTCACCCCTCGTGGAGGCATCTCCATCGATCCCTACTGCAATTACGGCAAGCCCGGAACCCGCTGGGAAGAAGTGGCCTGGCAGAGACTCAGTCAGCACGATCTTTACCCGGAAAAGGTGGACAACAGGTAATCAATTGTTATAAAAAACTGCTTATTTTGCATATGCGGCCTTTACCCGCCGGATGCAGAGTAAATGGACTGTAAATTGTATTTGTTGGACGCAGAGTAGTGGGACAGCGATTTGGACACAAATCCTGTGAATCAATAGGCATTTATTTCACAAAAATAAATAAAATCCTTCTATTGGTCGATTGACCCATAAAACAATCGAATAAAGAGCCCTTGTATTATCATCTTTTTATATGCTATTGGGATATTTCATGGCTGTTTGACTCAGTGTTCTTTAGACATCGACGTCAAAACAGCTGTTTTATTATTTCATGGTCATTTTTTTGTAAACAAAAGCCATTTGGAATAACAATTTTGTGTCAAAACAGCTGTCCCAAACAAATAGGCTCCATTTTGAATCTGAAAAGGTGTATACTGTTGGCAAAAGAATGCGTTTGACATGGCGTGCCGGGACACTCCCGGCGGAAAGGATGCACAAATGACAGTAAAAGAAGCTATACTTGCAAGAAGAAGCGTAAGAAAATACAATGGGCAGCCCATTCCCAGGGAGATACTGGATGAGATCATACTGGCAGGGCAGATCTATCCCAGCAGCAAGAGCAAATTCCCCGTGCAGCTGATAGTCGTGCAGGATGAGGCAGTTGTCAGAAAGCTGGCAGATTGCAAGGCTGCAGGTGCCGGCATGCTGAAGGGTGCAGCTGCTGCCATTGCGGTCATTGGCGATGCAGAGGCGGCGGACGGCTGGGTCGAGGACTGTTCTATCGTAATGACCCAGATGATGCTGCGGGCGACCGAGCTCGGAGTGGGCAACTGCTGGTGCCAGATGCGCATGCGTTTTCAGAAGGAAGAAGGACCGGATGGCCCCGCAGTAAGCGCAGATGATGCGGTGCGCGCAGTGCTTGGATACCCCGAGCCCTATAAGCTGGAGGCTGTGCTGTCTCTCGGAATGATAGATGAACAGCCCGAGCCCCATACCGAGGCCTATGCGAAGGCGGAAATGGTGCATTGGGATAAGTTCTAAGGTGATTTGAAGGGGCTTTACAGGCAAAATATAAGTTCAGCCGGATGAAGCCCGCCATTTGAACTATTATTGAGCCATGACAGGCTCAAAGGAAGGAAATCAACTAGATGAAAGCTAACACAAAACAGCTGGTCTCCATCGTGCTGGCCCTGGTGCTGGGACTGGTGGCCGGATGGTATTTTTCAAATCAGACCATGCCGCCGGCGCAGACGGGAGCAGGTGAGGCCGAGCTTCTCGAACGCTATGAGGCAGGGTACAAGGAAGGCTACGAGACAGCCTATAAAGAAGGCTATGAGGCGGGCTACAAAGAGGGCTCGGATACGGGCTTCGACGATGGTTACGCCGCCGGGACCCAGGATGCCAAGACTCCTGAACAAAGCGTAGCGGATTCGGGTGGCGCACAGAATGATCCGGAGGCTCTGCTGGCTAAATACAAAGCATCCACTTATGTCTGTCCTTCGGATATCACGGTAAAAGAGGATGGCTGGTATTACAGCAAGGATGAGGTTGGGCTCTACATCCACACTTTCGGAAAGCTTCCGGAGAACTTCCTCTCAAAAAAGCAGGCCAAGAGTCTGGGCTGGAGCAGCGGCTCTCTGGAAAAATACGCTCCGGGAAAAGTTATCGGAGGCAGTCAGTTCGGCAACAATGAGGGACTGCTTCCCAAAGCGAAAGGCAGGACCTATACGGAGTGTGACATAGACACAAAGGGAGAAAAGTCCCGCGGGCCCAAGCGCATAGTGTTCAGCAATGACGGGCTGGTCTTCTACACAGAGGACCATTACGAAACTTATGAGCTGCTCTACGGAAAGGAACTGCTGTAGCGGAGAGCCATTAGGAAAACGGCGCAAGGACGCTGACGGAAGAGGGGAAATATGAAATACGTACTTATGGATCTTAAAAGGCTGGACAGCATGAAGAATGTCCACGCATTTCTCGAAAAGGAACTGGAGTTTCCGGAATATTACGGACACAATCTGGATGCGCTTTACGATTGCCTGACCGATATCGATGCTCCGGTAACCATCATACTCATGAATGTGCCGGAAAACAGCGATGCCCTTGAGGGGCGCCTGGAAGGCCTTCTGAATGTTTTTGAATCCGCATCGACAGAGAATTCAAATATAGTCGTAAAAGCGATTTAAGAGGCAAATGCGGGCCTTACAGAGGCAAATAAACAGCAGCCATCAACTGCAGGAAGCAGGACGGCTGCTGTTTTATTTCTATCTGTTTCTGTTGAAATTGATAAGGGAACCGGCCAGTATTATGGAGCGCTCAGCTTCTGTGAGTGGCGCAATTAAGAGTTTTAGAGGATCTGCTTTGCCGTTCCTTATCAGAAAAGCCTGAATGTCCTCCAACCTGTCTTCTTCGATGGAAGAGCGGATGTCGGGCACATAGATCCAGTCATCAGCAGCCAGCCTCTCAGAACTTTCGCCGGGGCCAAGCTGGAATGGTATCATGCCCCAATTAATGAGATTGGAGCGATAGCGCTTTGTGGCATATTCCCTGGATATGTTCGCAAGGCCGAAGAGCACTCTCTGGCAAGAAGCTGCCTGCTCTCTAGCGGAACCATCTCCCGGCTTGTGGGCATAGACCGCAGAGGCGATCTCGATCTTTGAAAGGGCAGGAGCCTTAGGATCCAGCTTTTTTATAAGCTCATATGCCGCTGCCAGCTCGGGATCCACTGTTTCCAGCTCCTTTCCCGCTTCTCTGGCCAGCTCGAGAGCTTTTACGGATTTGGCTTTTCCTACATAAGCAGGATCTCTTCTGGAAAGAGTGAACT
>JAFRWH010000076.1 GCA_017438085.1 Bacillota bacterium | reverse complement strand
TCTTCTGCAGCTTTTCCTTTGTGTAAAGCGCGGTCATTTTTGCGCCGCTGGCTATGTGAGCCGCGAAAAAGTCTTCCAGATCTTCATTCCAGATGAAATCGCTGCCCATCATGATAACGTATTTTTCTTTGTGGTAGCGCAGGAAGGATATATTGGAGGACAGAGCATCCAGCCTGTTCTTATATATATCAGGCTCTTTGGAAGTCACGGAAGAGAAGGGGGGCAGGAAGGTGAGTCCTGTGAATCTAAGATTCAGGTCCCACTCTGCGCCGCCTCTGATGTGATCCATGAGGCTCTGATAGTTTTTCTTTACTATGATACCGATGTTCCTTACGCCTGAATTTGCCAGATTGGACAGAGGAAAGTCTATCAGTCTGTATCTTCCCGCAAAGGGGATGGAGGCGACAGTGCGCCTTTCTGTAAGCGCATCCAGCTGAACATCAAAACCGTCTGTAAAAATAAGTCCTAATGCATCGATCATTTTACTCAGCCTCCTTTCTGGTGACTTTTTCTCCGCTGCCTATGGTCTTTCCGGCAGGAATACTGATGCCTTTGGCTACTACGCTCAAGCTGCCGCCTTCTCTGGGACCGCCAATGGAAGCGTTCTCTCCGATAACAACATCGTAATCGATTATTGCGTACTCCACCTTGGCGCCGGCTTTGATGACTGCGCCGTCCATGACTATGGAATCTCTGATGACTGCGCCGGGTTCTACCACAACATTGTTGAAGATTATGGAGTGATCAACTTCGCCGTCTATGTTGCAGGCTCCGCCTATCATGGAATTGGAGAGCTTTGCGTTCTCGCCCAGATACTGAGGCCTTGCGCTGTCGTGGCGGTAGTATATCCTCCATTCAGGATCGTTGAGCACCAGCTTTTCCGGCTCGTCTTCAGGCATCTCTATAGCGTCCATATTGGCTGCCCAATAGGACTCGAGCGTGCCCACGTCTCTCCAGTAGCCCTTGAATACATAGGCGAACATCCGCTGCCCGTCATTCAGCATCTTGGGGATTATGTTCTTTCCGAAGTCATTGCTGGAACTCTTGTCAGCCTCGTCCTCCACCAGGTATTTTATGAGCTTGTCGGTGGAGAAGATGTAAACGCCCATGGATGCATGAGTGCTCTTGGGCTGCTTGGGCTTCTCTTCGAATTCGATGATCCGGCCTTTTTTGTCCGTGTTCATGATGCCGAAGCGGGAAGCTTCCTCAAGAGGAACATCGATGACGGCTATGGTGCAGTCAGCATCGTTCTTTATGTGATCCTCCAGCATGGCATTGTAGTCCATCTTGTAGATGTGGTCTCCGGAAAGTATCAGCACGTATTCCGGATTGTATCTTTCGATGAACCTGATATTCTGATAGATAGCATTAGCCGTGCCCTTGAACCAGTCTGAGCCCTCGGAAGCCTGATAGGGTGGCAGAATGTGAAGTCCGCCGTAGGTCAGGTTCATTCCCCAGGGAGTGCCGTTGCCAAGGTAGTCGTTCAGCTCCAGAGGCTGATACTGAGTAAGCACACCGACAGTATCGATTCCCGAGTTTGCGCAGTTGGAAAGGGGGAAATCGATGATGCGGTATCTGGAGCCGAAGGGTACTGCAGGCTTGGCGATCTTGTCCGTAAGGGGCATGAGCCTGCTTCCCTGTCCTCCTGCAAGGAGCATGGCTATACATTTTTTCTTTTTCATTTCTTGTCGTCCTCCTCAGATACAAGTATGATGCCCGATCTCGCCGGGAGAGTCATGCTTATGTGTTTATTGTAATTATTACATTCGCCCTTTTTGGGCCTGTATTTGCGTTTGGTCCTCAGTCCTCTGCCGCCGTAGCGGGGCGCATCCGAATCGATCAGCGGTCTCCAGTAATCCGCATCGGGAACGCCGAACCAGAAGTCTTGATAATCGAGCCCGGAGTAGTTGAGTATCACCAGCAGCTTCCTTCCGGGATGGTCAGGATCCTCCCTGTAGTAGCTGTAAACGCTGGCGCTGGTGTTGTCTGCATCTATCCATCTGAAGCCTTCCATGCGGTCGTCCCCCTCCCAGAGCTGGGAATTTTCAAGGTAGATGTGGTTCAGGTCCTTGACGAAGAGCTGGTATTTTCTGTGGATCTCGTAGTCCAGCAGCATCCAGTCGAGGCCCTGATTCTCGTTCCATTCTATGAACTGAGCGAATTCGTTGCCCATGAAGGACAGTTTCTTGCCCGGGTGCGTCAGGAAGTAAACATAGAAAGACCGGCCGCCGTCAAACTTCTGCTCGTAGGTGCCGGGCATCTTGTTTACGAGAGAACCCTTGCCGTGGACCACCTCGTCATGTGAGATGGGCAGGATGAAGTTCTCGCTGTAGGTATAGGTCATGGCGAAGGTCAGGTTGTAGTGATGACTGCCGCGCCAGGGGAAATCTTCTTTGAAATAGGCCAGAGTATCGTTCATCCAGCCCATGTTCCACTTGAAATTGAAGCCAAGGCCACCGTCCTTTGGAGGTTTGGTGACCATGGGCCAGGCTGTGGATTCTTCTGCGATGCTCAGCACGCCGGGATAAGTTGAAAGCAGGTATTCGTTCAGGCTGTGGAGGAAGTCTATTGCCTCCAGATTCTCTCTTCCGCCGTTCTGATTCTGCATCCACTCGCCATCAGGCCGGCTGTAGTCCAGATAGAGCATGGCAGAGATGGCATCCACTCTGATTCCGTCGGCATGGAACTCTCTGCAGAAATAGTCTGCGCTGGAGACCAGGAAGCTCTTCACCTCAGGACGGCCGAAATCAAAGGCTCTGGTGCCCCAGCCCTTGTGCTCCATGCGGAAGGGATTGCTGTCCTCATAGAGAGGCTCGCCGTCAAATTCTATGAGTCCGTGAGCGTCCTTGGGGAAGTGGGCAGGCACCCAGTCGAGAATTACGCCAAGATCGTTTTTATGAGCTTCGTCGATCAGGTATTTGAGTTCATCCGGCTTGCCGTAGCGGGCGGTGACGCTGAAATACCCGGTCACCTGATAGCCCCAGGAACCATCGTAGGGGTACTCTGTTACCGGCAGCAGCTCCAGATGTGTGAATCCCATCTTTTTCGCATAAGGAATAAGCTCTCTGGCAGCATCCTTATAGCTCATGTATGAGCCGTCTTCTCTGCGCTTCCAGGAGCCGAGCTGTACTTCATATATGTTCATGGGGGAGCGGTAGGGATTCTTTTTCTCGCGCTCCTTCATCCACCGGCTGTCCTGCCAGCGGTATTTTCTGTCTCTGCCGTAAACTACGGATGCTCTCTGGGGATTGTTGTTTCCTATGGGGCTTTCGGTCTCCAGCCCGTAGGGATCGTCTTTATATACGAGGCCGCCTCTGCTGCCTTCGACTGCGAATTTGTACAGATCGCCTTCCTTCATGTCAGGCACGAAGCATTCCCAGAGGCTGTCGTCATCTGCCACCTTGCTGAAGCTGTTTACCCCGGGCTGCCACCCATTGCCTTCCCATACAAGGGATATGGCTCTGGCTCTGGGCGCCCATACTCTGAAGAGCACGCCTTTGTTCTTTTTATCCGGGAAGGCTCCGAGGAACTCGTAGGATCTGTAGTTTTCCCCGCGGTGGAACAGGTATTTCTGATAAGATATGTCGCTTTGTTTTTTGTTCATAAGTATATATCCTTATCTTAAAATTATATAACTAAAGGGCTTCAAATCAGCCCTCCGAGGCATTATTATATTGTAATCTGTTCAGATTAATTATAAACTATACTATAAGCTTAGGGCAAGAATAATAAACAGATATTAACATTATTTCAAATCACATTAATAGATTTATTCAAGCAATTTTACCTGATGGAGGTTTTATTATGAATGACAAAATCAAGATCCTGTATGTAAGCCCGGAGGCTGTTCCTTTTGCCGGAACAGGCGGTCTGGGCGATGTGGCAGGTTCTCTTCCTGTTGCCCTGAATTACAAAAAGGACATGGACTGCAGACTCATCCTTCCCCTTTACAAGACAGTAAAACAGGAGTACAGAGAAAAGATGGAATTTCTCGGATGCAAGAATATTCCCGTATCCTGGAGACAGAAATACATGGGCGTGTTCCGCCTGAAGATGGGCCGCATGACCGCTTATTTCATCGACAACGAGGAGTATTTCGGAAGGGATAATCTCTACGGCTATTTCGATGACTGCGAGCGCTTTGCGTTCTTCAGCAGGGCAGTGTTCGAGGCGCTGGAGTTCATGGACTTCATGCCCGACATCATTCACGCTAACGACTGGCAGAGCGCCATGGTCCCAGTATATCATGATGCATTCTACAAGCTTCCGCTCAAGACCATCATGACCATTCACAACATCGAGTATCAGGGACAGTACAGCGATTTCTGCCGCGGCGATGTTCTGGGTCTGGGCGAGGACCAGGCTCACTATGTGAACTGGGGCAAGGACATCAATCTGCTGAAGGGCGGCATCACCTGCGCTAATATCATCAGCACAGTAAGCCCCACCTACGCGCAGCAGCTCAGAGATCCTTTCTATGCTCACGGCCTGGACGGACTCATCAACGAATACAGCTTTAAGCTCAGAGGCATACTTAACGGCATCGACACAAAGCTCTACGATCCCGAAAAGGATACCATGATTGCTGCAAATTACAGCGCAAAGGATATCTCCGGCAAGGCTGAATGCAAAAAGGCTCTGCAGGAGGAGATGGATCTGCCTGTAAGAGATGTTCCCATGATCGTTATGATCAGCCGCCTTGTGGCTCACAAGGGCGTGGATCTTCTCAGAGAGTCCATCGACGGCTTCCTGAACACCCACGACGTTCAGTTCGTGCTGCTCGGCACAGGCGATCCCTTCTACGAGGACTTCTTCAGAGGCCTGGAGGGAAGACACAGAGACAAGGTCCGCAGCTGCATCATGTTCGACAGAGCGCTGTCCCACAGGATCTACGCTGCCGGCGACATACTTCTGATGCCCTCGAAGAGCGAACCCTGCGGCCTGTCACAGATGATAGCCTGCCGCTACGGCACTGTGCCTTTAGTAAGGGCTACCGGCGGTCTCAACGATTCTATCCACGACTGCAGCCTGGGAGATGGCAACGGTTTCGTCTTCGGACACTATGATGCCCACAGCTTCGGCTTCGTTCTGGATAACGCGGTGCAGCACTGGTATGACAGAGAAAACTGGGAAAAGCTTGTAAAGCACGACCTTCAGGAAGATTTCTCCTGGAACAAGGCCGCAAGAGATTATGCCCAGATGTACAGAGATTTAATGATTTAAGGGGATTATATGCAGAAAAAAGATTATACGAAGGCTCAGGTAAAACAATTCAAGGAACAGCTCAGCGGCCATCTTGAGAACATCTACCATACCACCTACGAGCGGGCTACAAACGAGGAACTCTACAAATCCATCGCAGCAATAGTAGGAGCCCGCATGCAGCAGATGCGCTGGAAATGGAACAAGGTACGCCGTCAGGCTGAGAGGGAACAGGAAGGAAAGAAGAAGATCTACTACATCAGCATGGAATTCCTGATGGGACAGTCTCTTAAGAACAACCTGTACAATCTGAACCTTGGAGGACTCGTGGAAGCCGCCATAGCTGACAGAGGGGTCAGCCTGGAGGATCTTTACGAGTGTGAACCCGATGCAGGGCTTGGTAACGGCGGCCTCGGAAGACTGGCAGCCTGTTATCTTGACGGCCTTGTGGCGCAGAATTACGACATCACAGGCTTTTCCATCCGCTATGAATACGGTCTTTTCAAGCAGAAGATCGTGGACGGCTGGCAGGTGGAGATGCCGGATAACTGGCTCCCCGGCGGCCACGTCTGGCTTAGGGAGAGAAGAGAAGACAGCTTCAGAGTAAGCTTCTACGGCGACTACAAAGAAGAGTGGGCCAACGGCAAGATGAAGCCGGTGGTCTACAACGCCCAGACCGTGGAAGCGGTGCCCTACGACATGCTGATCAGCGGCGCAGGCACAGATGCCATAGGCAAGCTGCGCCTGTGGAGAAGCATCAATTCCGAGGGATTCGACATGGCATCCTTCAACAGCGGAGACTTCACCAAAGCCCAGCAGAATTCCAACAGGGCTGAGCTTATCTCAAAGGTGCTGTACCCTGCAGACAATATCGAAGAAGGCAAGGAGCTGAGACTCAAGCAGCAGTATTTTATGGTGTCCGCATCCTGCCAGAACATACTCAGAGACCACTACAACCGCTACGGCACGGTGGCAAATCTGGCAGACAAGGTGTCCATACAGATCAACGACACTCACCCTGCGCTCTGCATACCGGAGCTGATGCGTCTTCTGATGGATGATTACGGCTTCAGCTGGGAGCGGGCATGGAAGATAGTCTACAAGACCGTGGGTTACACCAACCACACCATACTGGCTGAGGCGCTGGAAATGTGGAACTCCCAGCTGGTCCGCATGCTGATGCCCAGAGTCTACGTCATCATAGAGGAGATAGACCGCCGCTTCAGGGAGGACATGAACAAGAAGTTCCC
>JAFRWH010000075.1 GCA_017438085.1 Bacillota bacterium | reverse complement strand
CCGTAGGCATAGTATTTCTGATAGCTGGAGAGGGGTGTTCCCTGATAGGTGAACCAGACACCTGTTCCGCTGCGTTCATTTCCTTCATATTCACCGATGTAGCAGTAAATAGTGCCATTCATCACATACATGCCTATGCGGTCTTCTGTTCCCTCAATATCCGCTATAAGGGGCAGTTTGTCCGTATTTTTTACGCACCATTTGCCGATAGGATTGTATATTCCGAAGTTATTGAGACAATCCATGTAAAAAGTGTCGACAGTAACACTTCTCTTGTTTTTGGATGTGTTCCTATACAGCGCTGCGCCCATCTCGGACAGACTTGCCAGGAGCTTGTCATTCTCAACCACAGAGGCTGCTTCGTCGTAAAGAGGCTGAAGGGCAGCCATTTCGGGCCTTTCCATTACAGGATCCAGCACGTCTTTTTTGAAGAGCTCTATCATCTTCACATTGCCGCTGTCCAGAATGCTGCGGGCCCATTCGCTGTATACCTCCAGCTCTTCTCTGTTTATTCCGGCTACCATTCCGGGGAATACTTCGAGCTTTTTCTGAAGGATCTCCAGCGCTTTATCGTATTGGCCTTCGCGTTTATAGTAATCAGCTATCCCGCTTATCTCTTCTGAAAGGCTGCTCAGCTTTTCGTCCTTTTTATCCGCAGGGAGCTGTTCGATAATACTTACAGCCTGTTTGTATACTTCCAGGCCGCCCATGTCATCTCCGCCTTCAACGAAGTATCTGGCATAAGCGCTGTATGCGTCTGCCTGAGCTTCGGTTATATCCGGGTTGTCCGGCTGGAGCTGTCTTGCTGCCTCAAGTTCATCGATGGCGGCCTGATACTCATCCTGCATAAGATAGCTTTGTGCAGAGCTCATGAGCTTGCCTATTTTTGTGGAGGGCAGGTTCTGATAGATAAAGTATCCTGCGATGCCAGCAATCACAAGTAATGCAGCAAGTATTATTGGCAGCTTGCTGTTCTTTTTGGGCTCTGCAGCTGCAGTTTTTACTTCGGTGACAGGTTCTGCCTGAGGAATATCTTCTGTTACTTCCTCGGGTGCAGATGCGGGCTGGCTTGCTTCTTCCTGCGAAACTGGTTTGGATCCTTCTTCCTGAACTGCAGGCGCTGATGTTTCTTTCTGAAGGATATCAGCAGGCTCTTCCGCTTTTGCTTCCGCTGTCTCCTGAATGCTCTCTGCTGTAGCTTCAGCGGTCTCATTTACGCTTTCTTTAAGTATCTCAGCCTTTTCCTGAGCCGCCGCAGCATAAGATCCTGCTGTTTCCTGTACTGCTGTCTGTACTTCTCTGACAGCTTCTTTCACTTCTGCTTCGGTCTCGACAGCTGCTTCTTTAACCTCTGATTTAGTTTCAGCAGCAGCTTCTTTTATTTCTGCCTTAACTTCTTCTGCAGCTTCCTTCGCTTCTGCCACAGCGCCTATCGGGCCGAAATATCTCTCCAGCGATGTTCCGCAGTGAGGGCAGAACTTCAGTGGGACCGCTGACTGAGGCAGTTCTTTTCCGCAATTAGGACAAAACATAATAATCTCCTTATAAATGATTGCTGACCCCTTTATATTTACAATAATAACACAAATATCTTATTATGATAAGAAATTATCATACTTCTGAGATATAAAAACAGACCCCTGTATAGCAGGGGCCTGTAAAAAGATTCAGATTATAGTATTACTTTCTGCGGAACAGGAAGAATCCGGGGTTCAGGAACTTGACCTCTTCAAGCAGGATCTCGCCTGTAGAATAGAGAATGTTGCCATCAACGATCAGGTCGCCTTTCTCTACGAGTTCCTTGCGGTCCGGCTCGTCATACTTGGTAGGAGTCTGGGAGGGATCCAGAATAGCATACTTGCCGTCGGGTCTCTTTGCGAATACCAGGATGTAATGCCAGCCATGGGTGAATACGCCGATGTGACCGTCTTCTCTGTCACCCATGACACTTGCCACTGCAACACCGCCGGTCTTAAGCCACTCATCTACATCTTCCAGACTGTTGGTGGACTTGAAATCGTAATTCATCTTTTCGGCGAATGCGGGTCCGAAGAGGTCATAGTCTGTGCCGCCGAAATTGGCTTTGGTTTCGTATGAAATATCCAGCGCATCCTCAAGTGAAAAGTCTGTATTGGGAGTAAGATGGTCTGCTGTCATAACAGCACAGCAGAGGCCGCAGCCGCCTTTTTCCACATTTCCCGGAGGAAGCGGGGTGCCGGGTTCCGGTGTGGGAGCATCAGATGTTCTTGCCTTGAAGCCCTTCATGTTCTCGAACAGAGCCTTGTTCTTTTCATAGAAAATGGGCTCCATCTGTATCCTCTT
>JAFRWH010000074.1 GCA_017438085.1 Bacillota bacterium | reverse complement strand
GGGACATAGCTTCCGCTTTCTATCAGATAGTCCACGACCTGATTGGCCAGAGTATCCTTTTTCTCTGTCTTATCCCCGTGCACCAGCAGCCCAAAGGGCTTGTTTACTGCGATGATGTTGTCGTCCTCGTAGCAGATAGTGAACTGCCGCTTTGCATGGCGCCGCTTCCTGGTTTCCGTCCAGGCATCGATTTCCTGATCGCTCAGGTAGAGCTGAAGCACATCGCCCTCTGCCAGCATGTAGTCTTCCTTCTGCCGTTTTCCCTGGACCTTCACATCTTTTCGGATGATCTTATATATCGCAGTCAGCGGGGCTTTGGCCAGATATTTCCTCAGAAACCTGTCCAGTCTCTGCTGCGCGTCGTTTTTTTCTATTACGATTTCCCTCATAACCAATTTAATATATCACAAAAACACCCTAAAGTATATGAATTTAGGGTGTTTATTTCTTTACGCTTTTATTACAGTTTTGAACTATTACTCAGCGGAATTGCTGTAGAAGCCCAGTATGCCGTCCTTAAACTTATCTCCGAGAACGTTGCTGAGGTAGTAGGTGGTGTTTTCTCCGTAAGCTGTTATATAGCGGGCCTCACCATCGTATTCGGTGGTATCGAGTATCTGGGGCGTGCCATTTACATAGTTCGGAACAAAGGTATCGAGATCTTTATATGTGACTTTTATCTTTCCCTCGAAAAGACCATCCTTGACATTGCCCGCATAGGTTATCTCTGTTTCGTTTTCATCGCCGGAGTGCTTGGTCCAGTCCCAGGCTGTGAATTCGCCGTTGGGCATATCGTTAGCCCAGGTTCCTCTCGCGTAGTATCTCCTGTTATCGGTGAGCGCGTTGCCGAGATAGGTGAACCAAACTCCTTCACCGCTGCGCTTGCGGCCCTCATACTTTCCTATGTAGCAGAACAGAGCGCCCTGAGCGCGGTAAAGCCCTATGCTCTGGTCTGATCCGGGGATGGATGCGATTATGGGCAGCTGGTCTGCGCTGTCCCTTGTCCACTTGTAAAGATTGTTGTATTCGGCGATGGATGATATGAGCTTAATATACAGAGAAGAGCAGGCGAGGGACTGACTGTCATTCTTTGTGTAGATTATAAGATCTTTGCCAAGAAGTCCGAGCCTTTCGATCCTTTCAGCAGATTCCAGCCTGTCATCGACTTCCTTGAACAGCGGCTCAAGAGCTGCAAATTCGGGCTGATCTTCGATGGGCTCCAGAATTTCCTCCTTAAAGCCCTTGAGAACAGCGGTCTCCGGCTGGTCGAGAACTTCTCTGATCCAGGGTTCATAGATACTGATCTTTTCCCTTGTGATACCTGCGATCTGTTCCGGAAGCATTTCCGCTTTGGCATCCAGAAGCTGAAGGGCGGCATAATAGCTTTCGTTTTCGATATAGTAATTTATTATGCTGCTGATCTCTGTTCCGATCTGGTCAAGATACGCTTTGGTCTTCCCGCTGTCCTGAAGCTCTCTGGCTTTGCTTGCGGCAACGCGGTAAAGATCGATAGCCATGCTGTCATCATCGCTTTCTGCCATATATCTGGCATTGGCCATCCAGGCATCTATTATCTTCTCGGGTATATCGGTGTTTTCCGGCTGAAGCTCTGCTGCATCGTTCAGAAGCCCTACGGCGCCGTAGTAGTCATCCGTCATCATCCGCTCTTCGGCTTGCTTTACCAGCTTTGCAGCCTTTGTCGAGGGCAGATTCTGATATACGAAGAAGCCTCCGATCGCAAGAGCGGCTATAAGTAAGAGCGCTATGATCGGCGCTTTTGACTTTTTCTTTGGAGCTGCAGGTTCGGCAGGCTTTGCCGATTCGGGCTGTGCAGCTGCGACCGCCGGGATCTTCTCTTCCACATCATTTGCAGCTGAGGGCTTTTCCTCTTCGGCCTGTTGAACGGCCTGCGCGGGCTCTGCCTTCGTTCCCTGTGCAGGCTGAACCGGGTCCGCCTTCGCCTCCTGTGCAGGCTGAGCAGGTGCAGCCTTTTCCTGCGCCATGCTCCCGGCTGCGGCAGTTTTTTCTTTAGAACTGTTCTGGCCGGGGCCTTCCAGCCCTTCGGGAACTATCCATGCGGGTTCTTCATCCTCGGGTTCAGCCTCCGGCCCGGCTTCAGTTATTTCCTTGATCGTTTCCTTTGCGGCTTCCTGAACTGTTTCGGCGCTTTCTTCAGCAGCTTCATTTATACTTTCAGCGGTCGCTTCAGCAGCTTCCTTAATTGTTTCAACTGAATTGTCAATGGTCTCAGCCTGTTCTTTTACAGGCTCTGATATCGTTTCAGCAACTGCTTCCGTAAATACGGGGACCTTAGTCCCGCAGTTGGGGCAGAAGCTGGCTATCACTCTGCCTTCAGCATCTTCCGGCAGCTTTTTCCCGCAATTGGTGCAAAACATGATTATCTCCTTCAATCCGTTGATTGATCATTAATTAACGATATTATACCAGTATTGTTATGAAAAGTGTACACAGATCGTATAAGCTTAGCTATGTCTATGGTATAATAATTTAAATAGTATTTATGAAAAAAAGTCAATGATGAAACAGCAGATTATCAGGAGGTAGGAACAATGGAGGTTAAGAATCTTGGGTTTTCCAGCCGGCAGATACATGCAGGAAAGCAGAAGAATTCTGCCGGGGCGTTAAGCACGCCCATTTATCAGACATCGACTTTTGAATTTGAGAGCGTGGAACAGGGTGGAGCCCGCTTTGCGGGAGAACAGTCCGGCTTTATCTACACCAGGCTTGGCAATCCCACCACAGCAGAGCTGGAAGCCCGGGTCGCTTCTCTGGAAGGCGGGGAGGCATGCGTAGCCATGTCCTCCGGCATGGGAGCCATCTCATCTGTGATCTGGTCCGCGCTGGAGGCAGGCGATCAGCTGATTGCAGATGACACACTTTACGGCTGCACTTTTGCTCTTTTCACCCATGGACTTCCCAGATTCGGTGTGGAGACCAGTCTGATCGATCTTTCGGATCTGGATGCCTTCAGATCCGCTCTTACGCCTCGCACCAGGGTCGTATATCTTGAGACTCTGTGCAACCCCACAATGAAAGCGGTTGATATAAAAGCAGTGGCTAATATAGCTCACGACTACGATCCGTCCATAATTGTGATCGTGGATAACACCTTTGCTTCGCCTTATCTGGTGCGGCCTTTGGAACTCGGAGCGGACGTAGTCGTGCATTCCGCAACCAAGTATCTGAACGGCCATGGCGATGTAATAGCAGGTTTTGCTGTGGGCAACACTGAATTCATGAGCAGGGTCAGGATGTTCGGACTCAAGGATATGACAGGTGCCGTTCTGGGTCCTTTTGAATCCTTTCTTATAATCCGGGGGCTCAAGACTCTGAGCATACGCATGGAGAAGCACAGCGCCAATGCTGTTAAGGTGGCGGAGTTCCTTGAGCAGCATCCCGCAGTGAAAAAGGTCTATTATCCGGGCCTTGAAAGCTTTGAATATCACGATATAGCCTGCAGGGAAATGCTTCTTCCCGGTGGCATGATGTCATTCGAACTTAAGGCAGACAGGGATGCTTCGGCAGCCGCGATCAATAAGCTGAAATTTGTGACTATCGCTGTTTCTCTTGGGGATGCAGAGACTCTGGTCGAGCATCCCGCCAGCATGACTCACAGCACGTACACTGCTGAAGAACTGGAAGCGGCGCATATACCGCAGGGCCTGGTGCGCATGAGCGTAGGTCTTGAGGATGCAGAAGACATCATTGCTGACCTGAAGTCTGCGCTGGATACTCTGATATGATAATTGTAACCGACTGAAAATTGTGCTGATGAACGGAAGACTCCCTATGGAAGCTTCCGTTTTATTTTTTGAAAAGAACTGTTGACAAAGCATCTAAACTGTATTATTGTATTATTGTCTTAATACAAAAGACAGCGCGACGGCGCTCATAATACATGCATGTAACAGGGGAATTGTTCGAAAGGAGTAACTATGGGATGGAAATTCGATGATGGCAGTCCCATATATCTGCAGCTGTGCAAGGTCATCAAGAACAGGATAGCTTCCGGAGCCTATGCTCCGGGGGAAAAGCTTCCGCCTGTAAGGGATCTGGCGCTCGAGGCAGGGGTAAATCCGAATACGGTCCAGAGGGCTTATTCGGAACTCGAGCGCGACAGTCTTGTAAATGCTGACCGGACCAGCGGCAGATTCGTGACCGCCGACAGGGAGAAGATAAAGACGCTGCGGGATATGCTCAGCAGCAGCTGCATAGAAGAAATGTTCACACGGCTGCGTGAGCTGGGCCTTACGGATGAGGAGATCCGGGCTGCAGTAGATGAATGGGGGTATCTGAATAATGATAACGCTTAATTGTGAGGGGCTGAGCAAGAACTACAGCCAGGTAAAGGCTCTGGATAATGTGGATCTTGCTTTGGAGTCCGGCTGTATAATAGGCCTGCTGGGGCCGAATGGTTCCGGAAAAACCACATTGATAAAGTTAGCTTCAAGGCTGCTGGTGCCAAGCGCCGGCAAGATCGAGGTCTGCGGCATGCAGCCTTCGGAAAAGACTAAGGCTCTGGTTGCTTATCTGCCAGACAGGGATTATCTTCCCGGCTGGATGAAGGTCTCGGAGCTGGTGGGAATGTACAGCGATTTCTTCAGTGATTTCGACAGCGAAAGAGCCCGGAAGATGATGGATTCTCTGGGGCTTGACGGCAATATGCTGCTGAGAAAGCTCTCAAAGGGAAACAAAGAAAAGGTGCAGCTGATCCTGACCATGAGCCGCAGGGCTAAGCTCTACCTGCTGGATGAGCCAATCGCAGGGGTGGATCCCGCGGCCAGGGATTTCATACTGGACACCATACTGACCAACTACGACGAGGAAGCAACGGTGCTTATAAGCACTCATCTTATCAGCGATGTTGAGAAGGTGCTGGATGAAGCGGTTTTCCTTAAGCAGGGAAGGGTGGTGCTCCACAAGACTGTGGATGATGTAAGGCAGGAGACCGGAATGAGTCTGGATGGATATTTCAGGGAGGTATTCAGATGTTAGGCAAGCTTTTAAAATACGATTTCAGGTCCATAGGCCGGAGCATGTTTCCGGTGTATGCACTGACCATAGGCCTCAGCGTGCTGCTGTCGGTGATGGCGAGGATGAGGCTCGACAGCAGCCAGATATTCACTGCAGCCTTTGTACTGTTTGTGTCCCTTATCGTGGGCTCCACCATCGGTACAGTCATCCTTCTGAACCAACGCTTCAGCGTAGGCCTTCTGGGAAATGAGGGCTATCTCTATTTTGCCCTTCCTGTAAAGACGGAGGAGCACATCTGCTCGAAACTGATAAATGCGATCGTCTGGGGCCTTATGCAGGTGGCGGTTGTGGGACTCAGCGCGTTTCTGATGGGCCTGATTGCCAGTGAGGTGGGGCTTAAGGAGATTATTGGCGCATTCTCGAGGATACTTCCGAATATAGATGCCAATACATGGATCATGCTTGGCAAAGCTCTGCTGCTTATGTTGCTTGAGATAGTCGCGCTCGTCTGCTTCGTATATCTTTGCGACAGCATAGGTCACCTTTTCAGCAGCCACAGAAAGCTCTGGACTGTGATCTTCGGCTTTGCCATCCTGACCGTCCGAGCCCGCCTGACACCGCAGTATCTGGACTTCAAAGGCTCTGCGGGCGAGATCGTCTGGTACATCCTGCCGATCGCTTTCTCTGCCATCTATCTGGGCTTCACCTGGTTCATACTGGACAGAAGACTGAATCTCGAATAGGATAAACATGAACGCTTTTGCTCCCTTCGGCTTAGCCGGAGGGAGTTCTGTTGACAGCGGCCTGCGCTTGTTGTATCCTTCATGTATATAATTTGACAGAAGGAGAAAACATGCTTACAGGAAAACAGAGAGCTTATCTGAAGGCGCTGGCCACAGAGCTGGAGCCTGCGGTGTACATAGGAAAGCAGGATCTGACTGAGACTGTTCTGGCGGAGATGGACAGATACCTGGATGCCCATGAAATGCTTAAGGTGAAGATACAGGAGGGCTCCGAGCTGGATCCCAAGACTGCTGCCAACGATGCTGCTGCCATGCTGGGCGCCGAATACGTGCAGGCTATAGGCCGCCGCTTTGTGCTTTACAGGCAGGCTAAGGAAAAGGCAGACAGGAAGATAGTGCTGCCGAGATAACGGAATTAATATCAACTGAAAGAGGACCCGTGCGGGTCCTCTTTTGGTGAGGTGAAGGCGGTGAGAATCGAACCCGGTGAACTGCAGCGGCTTGCAGGCGCTTCGCTTCCGCTCGCCGTCAGTTCTCGGACGGGACCTTCTGCTGCTCCGGCTGCGCCTGGGGCTTGCCGATCGCAGGGATAGGTCTCCGTCACGTCTCGACGTTCGTTCGATTCTTCACATTCTACGATGAAACAAAAAAGGACCTGATGGTCCTTTTCCGTTTCAGTGGTGAAGGCGGTGAGAATCGAACTCACGTCCGAAAGCAACTCCGCAAGGCTTTCTCCGAGCGCAGCTAAGGGTTTGGATTTCGGAAGATCAGTCGCTCCTTAGCAGGCTAAAGTCCTTCCTATCCCGTGGTTCTCCGAAGGTACCGGGAGATCCCCTCGGAGGTTCCTGTATGGTCGTCGCCGGGATCCGGATCTACAGGCAAATCCGGGCCGACGCGCGGGGCTGATTAAGCAGCCAGTGCGAATCTGTTGTTTCTGTTGTCGTTTATTTTAAACGTTGGTCCTTTTTAGCGCAGACTGAACCAACTGCGGCTCGCTTACCCGGCTTTACTGCCCCCGTCGAAACCTTTACGCCCCCGCAAAGTGCAGGGCTTTGGGCTCTGAAAACCGCAATGCTTTGCGGAATTCGGGCTTTCTGCCAAGTGCACATATATTTTAGCAGTTTAGGCCGTTTATGCAAGTTAAGAGATTGTTACATTTGTATGAAGATTGCGCTTTGGTGTACAAATCAGTTCGTGACGAGTTTTTTATGGACTTTTGGACGGCAAAATGGCATACTGTAGCCATGGCAAAACACAGCGCAAAGAAAAAGAAGGGCGGCAAAGCGCCTCTGGCAATATTTCTGCTGTTGATAATCGCAGCAGGTATTTTTGTGCTGTCCGGAAGGCTCTGGGGTGGGAAGAGCCCCGCAGGCGCTGCAGAATTAAAAATGAATCATTATTCTATAGATCTGATACCCGATAAACATGATAGCTTCGGTGTGCAGGCTGTACTGGAATCCCTCACGCTCAAACAGAAAGTCTGTCAGCTTTTCTTTATACGTCCGGAGGATATTCAGGGCGGACAGCAGAAAAGCGTCACGCCCGCCATGCTTGATGCTGTAAATGATTATCCCCCGGGTGGTTTTGTGATCTTTTCGGACAATATAACCAACGAAAAGCAGCTCAAAAACCTTACGTACGCCCTTAAGCGCGCTTTCCGCGTCCCCGCGATCCTTTCCGTGGATGAGGAGGGCGGCAATGTAGCCAGACTGGCCAATAACAAAGCCCTGGGCATAAGTAATGTGGGAACTATGGGTAAGATAGGTGCTTCAAAGGATACCGAAAAGGCTGAAGCTGCAGGTTATACCATAGGGTGTTATCTTAAGGATTATGGCTTCAGCCTTGATTTTGCTCCGGATGCGGATGTCTTCAGCAATCCGAAGAATACGGTCATAGGGACGAGGGCTTTCGGAAGCGACCCTCAGCTGGTCAGCCGCATGGTGAGCGCCTGCATAGAGGGTTTTCATAAGGCAGGGATAGGGACTACGATCAAGCATTTTCCCGGTCACGGCGATACGGCTGCCGACACCCACAGCGGCTATGTGGCGGTGAATAAGAGCTGGGAACAGCTGCTGGATATGGAGCTTGTGCCCTTCATGGACAATATGGACAAGACCGATATGATAATGGTTGCTCATATCACCATGAAAAATGTTACTTCAGACGGGCTTCCTGCCTCGCTGTCTAAAGAGCTTATCGAAGGCAGGCTTCGCGGCGAACTGGGCTACGATGGCATAGTCATAACTGATGCTCTTGGTATGGGTGCCATAAGCCGCAATTATAAGCCGGGTGAAGCGGCGGTACTGGCTTTTGAAGCAGGAAACGACATACTGCTGCTGCCGGGAGACTATAAAAAGGCCGCTGACGCGCTGCTTGAAGCAGTGGAGAGCGGCAGGATAAGCGAAGAACGCATAGACGAAAGCGTACGCAGGATACTGGAGTTCAAATACAGATACTGCAGATAGCCCTCGTCTGTAATGATCAACTGCAAACTAAAACGGAGCTTATTGCTCCGTTTTTTCTTTAGGTTTAGAGTCCTGCTCCTTGCGCTTGTTAAGCAGCGCATTGATATTATCCGGCAGCTTTACCTCAGGAAGCTTCACTTCGGGAAGTTTTACCTCCGGCAGCTTCACCTCGGGCAGTTTCAGCTTTTCGGCTTCAGTTTTCAGCCCCTGCCTGAGATCTTCTTTAAGGTCATCTGTCAGTTCCTCCAGATTCTCCAGGTTAAACAGCCTTGCCGGAAGGCTGGTCAGGGCGTATTTTGTAAGCTTGCTGGTCTTGCTCAGAGCTATCATAGCGTCTTTTATATTTTCAGCCTTAAAATTGTCCAGATCCTCAGCTCCGCCTGCAGCCAGCGCATCAAAAAGCTCATCTATGAACTGCTGCCTGTCCTGGTGGGGTATGGCGGATATCCAGGCGCTGAGATTGTCACCGAGCCAGCTCGCCCGGGGATCCATATGGTCTGTTTCTGCCAGCGCTCCGTATTCGACCATCCAGCTGGGCAGAGAGTGCTGATCCACGCCCTTTCTGTAGCTTTTTACTATGCGGGTGTCGCTTATCTTCGGCTCAAAGATCTTGCCTATGACTTCAAATTCCGGGATTATGCGGGTGGTCTTTTTATCTATGCGGTCCAGCAGCGCAAGATCCAGGACCTCTGGGCAGAAGCCGGGGCCATCGAGATCGTAAATGCGGGTGACCCGTTCCAGCAGGTGGTCAGGCAGCATGCAGGCTGCATACATCGCCAGATTTCCACCCTTTGAATGCCCTCCTATGTACCAGTCGCGTATCCTTTCTCCCTGATCTGCCGCCTCTCCGGCTTCCATCAGCGCCCTTACATATTCGGCAGACAGTATCTGGGCTTTCGGGCGGGTGAAGGATATCATGAAGTCTTCCTTCCATCCCACAAGAGTGCTGTCGGTGCCCCTGAATGCAATGAATGAGAATGGTCTTCCACAGCCTGCGGGCTCATAGCTGAAGCAGACCGCTGCGAACTGCAGATCTGCGTCCTTGTTGATGATATCCACATTGCCGTTCATGAAAAGGCTCCCGAAGCGCTCGGATCTGGCTGCGGCTTCAAGCACATCGCTGTTTCCCATGTCGCCGCCTGTTATCATCAGGCTCGCTCTGCCTTCTTCTATCATCGGGATGCAGTCTGAGAGCGTCAGCCTGCGCTGCTTTTCCTCTGTATCAGCCTCTATCCTTCCCTTAAAGACCGGTTTCATGTCAAAATATGATGCCACGCAGAGCACCAGAGCATCGGCCTCTCTGAATGGGTAAGCATCGAAGTTCAGGCTTCCCATCCACTTTATATAATCAACGAGTTTGTCCATTGCATCCTCCAATTAAGCGATCAATAGAATAATACCCGCATTTTGTGCTATAATCAATAAAAAGAACCCGGGCCGGAAGGCTTTAAGGAGAAGGAGAAAAGATGATCAGGGAACTCGCAGAAAAAAACAGAAGCTACAGAGGCTTTGACGAAAGCTATCGCTTCAGCAGGGAGGATATGCTGGAATATGTGGATATTGCAAGGGTCTGCGCATCCAGTATGAACAAACAGGTATTGAAGTTTTATATCGCTTATGAAGATAAAGATGTTAACAGGATATTCCCGCTGACCCGCTGGGCAGGCATGCTGCCGCAGGAAAAGCTACCCAGGGAGGGCAAGAAGCCTACGGCCTTCATTGTTATCTGCCTGGATCATGAGGTGATGCCGAACGCTTCCACCACTGCGTTTGGCTATGATGTGGGTATAGCAGCTCAGACAATGCTGCTTGCAGCCGTGGAAAAGGGACTTGGCGGAATCATGCTTGGCGGTTTCAACAGGGATGAAATAAAAAAGACTCTTGAGCTGCCCGAAAAGCTTGAACCGGTGCTGCTGGTGGCTATGGGCAGGCCTGCGGATGATGTGCGGCTGGTGGAACTCCCCGAGGATGGCAGCACTAAGTACTGGAGAGATGAGAACGATGTGCACTATGTGCCGAAGCGTCCACTGAAAGAACTGGTCATCAATTATTGATAAGGATAATTCACCCCGGAGGGCTTTTGCTCCGGGGCTTTTATATGTTATACTGATTTGTTAGTTATTTTCAGCTCAGCGTAAATGCGATCGGAGCCGCAAAATGGACGGAAAGATAAAAGCTGACGGCATCATATTCGACGTGGACGGCACCATGTGGGATGCCTCCGAAACACTGGCCGGGGCATGGACCCTTACTGTCAGAGGCTTTGGCCTTGATGAGACCATCACCGTAGAGGACATAGGCGAAATACTGGGAATGACAGCTCAGGAGATCGCAGACCATTTCAGCCCGAGGCTGGGATGTCTTTCGGATGATATAATGCACGCCGCTTTGGAGCAGGAGGTCGGATATCTGCTGGAACACGGTGCGTATATATACGAAGGTCTTGGAGATGTGCTCAAAGAGCTGTCGGAGCGGGGCAAGCGCTTTTTCGTGGTCAGCAACTGCGGAAAGGGCTATATCGAGACCTTTTTCGAGGTCTCCGGTCTGGGGCATTATTTTGAATCCTGGGAGTGCGAAGGCAGCACAGGTCTGCCCAAGGCGGAGAATATAAAGCTGGTGGCCGAAAGGGCAGGGCTCAAAGCGCCGGTCTACATCGGTGACACCGCAGGAGATGAGCGTTCTTCGAGGAGCGCCGGCACAGCCTTCATTTACGCTTCATATGGTTTTGGAAAAGCTGAGGCTCCGGATGCCGTGATCGCGGACATACGTGAGCTTCCCTCACTGATAGATTGATTTGGAGAATAACTATGCAGGCAAAAGAGATAGAAAACATAGTTCGCGCCCAGAGGGAATTCTTTGACAAGGGCAACACCAGGCCGCTGGAATTCAGGGTGCAGGCTCTGAAGCGGCTTAAAAATGCCATAGAACAGAACCAGGGGAAGATCGAGGAAGCCCTCATCAGGGATCTTCACAAGGCTCCTCTGGAAAGCTACATGTGCGAGACCGGCTTCGTGCTGGATGAGATAGGCTATCACCTCAAACACATAGAGGAATGGGTCAAATCAAGGCCTGTGAACACGCCCCTCGCCCAGTTCCCTTCGGACAGCTTCGTGCTTCCTGAACCCTACGGTGTGGCTCTCATCATGAGTCCCTGGAATTATCCCTTCCAGCTGACATTGGAGCCCCTTATCGGAGCCATTTCCGCAGGAAACTGCGCGGTGCTCAAGCCCTCAGCCTATGCTCCCGCCACGAGCAAGCTGCTTTCAGCCCTCATTTCAAAGGTCTTCCCGCCCGAATTCGTGACGGTGGTGGAGGGCGGAAGGGAAGAGAACACCCACCTTCTTGAGCAGAAATTCGACTACATTTTCTTTACCGGTTCGGTTGCCGTTGGCAAGGTGGTCATGGAGGCTGCTTCAAAGCATCTGACTCCTGTGTCTCTGGAGCTGGGCGGAAAGAGCCCGGTCATTGTGGCTGAGGATGCCAATGTAAAGATCGCTGCCAGGCGCATAGCCTTCGGAAAGGTGATAAATGCAGGCCAGACCTGCGTGGCGCCGGATTACGCTTTCGTGCACCAGTCTCTTATCGACGAGTTCCTGGACGAGTATCAGGCGGCTCTTGAGGAGTTCTTCCCGAACAAGGACTATCACCAGATGGTGCGCATCATATCCGAAAAGCATTATCTGCAGAAAAAAGCCCTGCTGAACGATGTGGATGTGGTGATAGGCGGCGACTATGATGATGCGACACGCTTTATGGAGCCCACAGTGGTGCTGGATCCTCCGCTGGATTCGCCTCTGATGACGGAGGAGATCTTCGCGCCCATACTGCCGGTGATCAGCTTCCGGGAACTGTCAGAAGCCACGGATTTCATCTGCAGCAGGCCCAAGCCCCTGGCTTTCTACCTGTTTACGGAGAGCCGCTACACGGAAAAGACGGTGTTTGAGCGCTGCAGCTTCGGCGGAGGCTGTGTCAACGATACTATAATCCATCTGGCTACCCCCTACATGCCCTTCGGCGGGGTAGGCGAGTCCGGAATGGGAGCGTATCACGGAAAGGCCAGCTTCGACACCTTCACCCACTACCGCAGCGTGGTCAGAAAATCCTCCAAGGTGGATATAATGATGCGCTACTTCCCGTATACGAGAAAGAAATTCAGCCTGATAAAGAAATTTTTAAAGTAATAAACTGACGGCTGCCCTGACGCAGGGCCCGGCATGAAATATCTGATACATCAAAGCAAAAAGGAGACAACATGGAAATCACAAAGGACATCAAGTATATAGGCGTAAACGACCACAGGATAGACCTCTTCGAGGGACAGTATATAGGGCCTAACGGCATGGCATACAATTCCTATCTGATCGACGACGAAAAGATCGTCGTAATGGATACTGTTGATCAGCACTTCGGAGAAGAATGGCTGGCTAATATCGCAGCTGCTGCTCCCGGCCGCACACCCGACTATCTGGTGGTCCAGCACATGGAGCCCGACCACTCCGCAAATATCGCAGTTTTCGCAGAGACCTATCCCGACGCCATCATCGTATCCTCAATGCAGGCTTTCAATATGATGAAGAACTACTTCGGTACCGATTTTGCAGACCGCAGACAGGTAGTAAAGGAGGGCGATGTCCTGAATACCGGCCGCCACGAGCTGACATTTGTCGCCGCTCCCATGGTCCACTGGCCTGAAGTTATCTTTACCTATGACAAGACCGACAAGGTGCTGTTCTCCGCTGATGCTTTCGGCAAGTTCGGCGCTCTCGACGCTGACGAGGACTGGGACTGCGAAGCCCGCCGCTATTTCATCGGCATCGTAGGCAAGTTCGGAACTCAGGTGCAGGCTGTGCTGAAGAAGGCTGCCGGTCTTGACATCCAGACCATCTGCCCCCTCCACGG